>WJJL01000041.1 GCA_014729725.1 Candidatus Moraniibacteriota bacterium
GTATCTTGCATCAGAATAATCATCCCAGCGTTCTACCAATGGCCTTAGATAATCTATGGCTAAATCGTATTTTTGAGTTTTATAGTAAAGTAAAGCCAATGATAACTGAATTTTTGAATCGGATCGATGCTCAATCGCAATATTTTTTATTACCTTAATGGCTTGTTCTAAATTGCCTTGAATTTCATAAGATGAAGCTAACAACATATTGCTGGTAATATTGCTTGAGTCCAATTCTAAAGCCTTAGTTAGGTATCTTTGAGCCAATTTAATTTTTTCTTGGGCCGATAAAGGCACCAACTCTACAACTCCTTGATTTTTGCGACCCAGATCAAAAATTTCCTGATCATACAAATTCAAATAGATTTTTGCTAACTGATTATAAATTGTCGGATCATTTGGGTTATATTGTTTGGCTTTTTCAAAATTATCTTTAGCTTTAATAAGATTATCTTTATTAAAAGCGGCAAAATTTTGATACAAATAAGCTAGCTTTAAATAGCTCCGGTAGTTATATTGATTTAACCGAATTGCTGTTTTTACGGATTGAATTGATTCGCTAATAGATTTTTTAATTTGATTAAGACCTTGATCGGTTAAATTTTGATTTGAATTTTGTTCAACCTTTTCAATAGCTTGCAACCAATGAATTTCAGATTTAAGTAAATAATAGTTGGCTCTATAAGGGTTATAACCGATGGCTTTGTTGATATTTGTTTGAATTTTATCATAATTTGGTTGATCTTGATCAAGATGATCAAATTGATACAAAGCTTTGGCAAAAAAATTTGAGGCTAAATATTTTTTAGTTAGCTGGTAAGAGCTGTACACAAAAAAACCAAAAGTGATAATTAACAAAGACAAAGTTAATAACCTAAAAAATAAAACTTTTTTTTGGTAATTATCTTTAAGAAAATTATTTTTTAAAGGTTTTTTAATAGCTACCAACATACCGGCGCTTAACCACCAAAGAAATAAAAGGGGTAAGGAAGCTGGGTGAAAAAATAAAACAAAACCAATAAAAAACCATAAGTTAAAAATTGGATCAAATAACTTGGTTTTATCTTTTAAGGTTTGTTGAGTAAACCAAGTCATAAAAACCACGATCAACATTAAAAAACTTATAGTAAGCAAAACTCCATTTTCAGAAAGCAAAGTAAAAAAGTAACTTTTTGCCTGATAAAAATCATTATCTAAGTCCGATGAAATCGGTTTTTTATATTTGCTAAATAGATAATAATAATTATTTAATCCCACTCCAATTAAGGGTTTATCTTTGATTGAATTTGCGGCAACTGTCCAAGTTGAACTCCAAGTGGGTGAAATTTCATTAATGTTGCTTTTTTCCGCCGGATAGGCTACTACAGATTGGTTTTTAAAAACAAAAAAACTAATAATGGAAATGAATAGTATTGAAATCGGAATCGATAAAGGCTTAACATTTTTACCTTTATCTTTGATTAATTTTTTAAAAACTAAAAAAATTAGAGTAAAGAACAATACCAACCATAAGAGATTATAATTAACCATGGCAATCACAACAAAAGATATAATAATGGTCAACAAAGACAAGGCTCTAATCGCTAAGATTTGGTTTTTTTCAATGTAAAGGGTCAAGGCAATAATCAATAAGGCGCAATAATATACCGCTAAATCATAAAGGTTGCCTATGGGATTAAAAATCGCGTCAAATTGAATTTTTTCCACAGTTATTAAGTTGCTTAATTGCAATATGATTAGAAGAAATATAAACAAGGAAGAAATCAAAAGATTAAGTAGAAGAAATAAAATATGTTTGTTGTTTTGATTAAATTTATTAACAATTATTATAAAAACAAGAAAATAGCAAATCCAAGCCAATAAAGAAGAGCCTTCGGTACCAGGATAACCCCATAAAGAGTTTTCTTGATATATTGAATAATAAACCGAAACAATTAAAAAGATTAGAAAAACGCCAATAGGATAAAGAAAATAATGACGATGTAATGATAACTCGGCCTGAATAAACGATTTTGCCAACCAACTAAAAATGGATAAAAAGCTAAAGAAAAATAAAACCAATAATTTGTTAAACTCTAAGGGGCTATTTGTAAACGGTAAGAAAAAAACCGGGATCAAAAAAACCAAGATATGGATATTAACAACCGTTAAAACATCCAGAGTATTAATCGCGCTGATTGCTATTTTCTTGCTTTTTTTTACTCTGGAACGGCTTTTATTGCGAATTTTTTTAATAAACTTAGTAAAAAACCCTTGAGGTTTGCGGCCGGGCCTTTTTTTAGCGCTATTTTGAGAAAAAATATTAACTTTAGCTAATAAAGGCTTATTGGCTTTCTTGGGTCTGGTTAAAGCGGTTTTCTTGATTGCTGCTTTGATTTTTTTGTTGGCCATTATTGAATGGTTTTGGTTTTTAATTTTATTTGAAAATTTTGAATAAAATTAAGTTATTTTAGTTTTTTTTCATTTCCGGTTTTCTTTTTTTCTTTTTAAATTCTTGAATATTGTAATCCTTTACTGGTCGGAGTGCTGGGATTTGAACCCAGGATCTCCTGCTCCCAAAGCAGGCGCGTTAAGCCGCTACGCCACACTCCGCTAATAATACTTATCTGTTTAACTGTTGGTATTGTTTTTTAAGAGCTCTAATTTCTTTAATTATTTAACTATTGGAGAGATAGATTTTATTTTTATATTTATTCCATAATACAACTTTATGAAAAAACGATCAAATTCATTGTAAAAGCTTTAAGAATCCGTCTTTATTAAGAATAGAAACGTTTAATTTTTTTGCTTTTTCTAGTTTGCTGCCAGGTTTGTCTCCCACAATAAGATAATCGGTGGTTGGGCTTACCGAGCTGATTACTTGCCCATTATGATCCCTGATTAAAGACTTGAGTTGTTCTCGAGTATATCCGGTTATGGTGCCGGTTATAACAAAGGTTTGATCATTTAAATTTGCTTTAGATTGATTTTGCAAAGGCGCTTGAATTATTATAATATCAGCTTGTTTAAGTTTATTAAATAAGTTAAAAGTTTGACTTAGATTAAAATAAGCTTGAATGCTAGAAGCCGCTTTTGGACCCAAACCCTTAATAGCATTAATGGCTTCAGAGTCTATATCTTTAAAAAAATCGTAAATACTCATAATTTTTATTTTGTTTTTTTGTTCGCTAACTTGATTAGCGGTTTTTTTAGCTAATAAAGCCGCGTTCTCTTCTCCCAAATGATGAATACCTAAAGAATAAAGAAATTTAGAATAAGTTATTTGCTTAGCTTTATTTATAGCTTGAATAATATTTTCTGCTTTTTTAGCTTGGAAACCGGGCAATTCTTGTAATTGAGCTTTTTTTAAAAAAAACAAATCAGCGGGATTTTGGATTAATTCATTTTTCATTAGTTGCTCGATGGTTTGCTCGGCTAAACCTTGAATATTGAAAGCTTTTTTACTAACAAAATGTTTAATAATTTGCTTTTGAACCGAAAAACACTCGGGATTTGAACAATAATAAAAAACGGCATAATCACCTTGTTGAGTTTTTTTACGTATAACCTCTGATCCGCATTTTGGACATTTTTTAGGCATTTTAAATATTTTTTGGGTTCCATCTCTTAGCTTTTTCAAAACCTTAACAATTTCCGGAATAATATCGCCTGCTTTTTGGATAATAACCGTATCATTGATACGAACATCAAGTTTTTTGATTTCGTCCATGTTGTGTAAAGTGGCTTTGGAAACAGTTGAGCCGGCTAATTTTATTGGTTTAAGATCGGCAACAGGCGTTAATGCGCCGGTTCGCCCTACTTGAATTTGAATATTTTTAACCTTAGTGGTTACTTGTTTGGCCGGGAATTTGTAAGCGATAGCGAACCTTGGAGCTTTACCGGTGTAGCCAAGTTGATCTTGAAGTTTTTTTTGGTTAACTTTAATTACCAAACCGTCAATTTCATATTTTGATTTTTCTCGCTGATTAACAAGTTCTTGATAAAAACCTTGAATCGGTTTCAAGTTCTTAAACACCCTGGAATCAGGGTTTACTTTAAAGCCGATTTGAGCTAAAAAATCCAGCTCTTGTTTCTGGGTATTTATATGGTTAGCTGGGTCTTTTTTTAGATGAAGGTCATAAATAAAACTATCAAGATTACGCCTAGCCGCAATTTTGGGATCAAGCTGCCTAATACTACCGGCCGCGGCATTACGAGGATTTGCAAATTCTGGTTCCTGCTGCTTTTTTCTATGAGCGTTGATTCTGTTAAATTCTTTTTTACTTAACCAGCACTCCCCTTCCGCTACTAAATCGATTTTTTGATTTAATTTTAAGGGAATACTATTGATGGTTTTAATATTGGCTGTAACGTCTTCGCCCACAATACCATCGCCTCGGGTAGCTCCTGACTTCAAGACTCCTTGTTCGTAGGTTAAAACAATATGCAAACCGTCAATTTTAGGCTCTGCCACATATTCAAACATACTTTTTTGGAAATTGGGATTTTTTTTGCTCAAAATTCGATAATTTTTAGCTTCCCAATCTTGCAAGTCTTGAAAATTAAAAGCATCATTAAGGCTCCATTGTCGGTATTGATGATTAATTTTTTCAAATTTTTCCAAGGGTTGGCCACCGATTCTGTGA
>WJJL01000042.1 GCA_014729725.1 Candidatus Moraniibacteriota bacterium
AGCTTAAACCCTCAGTATAATTATCTGCTTCAATGATTTGATAACCTTCTTCTTCAATGGCTCTTTTAATGTTTTTTCTTTCCAAATCGTTGTCTTCGACTAATAGAATTTTTTTTGACATAATTTTTATTAAATATTTATGGGTCTTGCCTAGCAAAAATTAAAATTTTTTAATATTTTCTTTCATTTTCTTAAAAATTTCAAGTTTCCAACATTATCCTATTTGCCAACAGTCTTATAAGAAATGATTTTGAAAATATGCCTCAATCTGCTATATTTTGATCATAAAAGGAATAGGAATTAGATGCTTGGTGATTTTTGATCAGATGCTTTAAATGCGTAATTCCTGTATAATATATCTGAAGAGCAAAAATTTTCTAAAATTATTTTTTAAACAATACAATGATAAACCCTTATATTTTCAGAGGTTATGATATTAGAGGAAAGGTTGGAAAAGACTTGAACTTTAAAGTTGTCAAAAGAATCGCTCAAGGTTACGCTTATTTTTTAAACACCAGAAGAATCAAACAAGCGGTGGTTGGTCATGATTGTCGCTTGAGCAGTGAAGAATTTAAAAACGCTATGATAGAGGGTTTGACCGAAAGCGGCATTGATGTGGTCGATCTTGGTATGTGTTTAACCCAGATGGTTTATTTTGCTCAGTATCATTATAAAACCAATGGAGGGGTGATGATCACAGCTTCTCACAATCCGGCTGATTACAACGGCATGAAAATGGCTTTGGGTTATTCCTATACTTTGGGTACTCGCGAAATTCTGGATTTAAAAAAAATTGTTCAAGAAAATAAGCGGGTCAAAAAAGCTAAAAAAGGCTCAGTTACTACAGGCAAAGATTTAAAAGAGGCTTATTTCAGAGATATTTTAAAAAGAGTAAACATAGATAAAAAATTTAAAATTGTTTTTGATCCCAGCTGCGGAACCGCCGCCGGATTTATAAAGGAGTTGTTCCAGGAAAAGCTTGGGTTTGAAATAATTTGCCAAAACTGTAAAGTTGACGGCAGCTTTCCCAAAGGCACCCCGGATCCTACCGAGGAGCATATCCTGGAAAGATTGGGGGAAAAAGTGATAGAGACCAAAGCGGATCTTGGAATAGCTTACGATGGGGATGGGGATAGGCTGGGAGTGGTTGATGAAAAAGGCGGTATTATTTGGGCAGATGTTTTAGTGGCGATCTTTGCCGATGATATCCTGGATTATTTGCCCGGCGGAAAAATCGTTTACAATGTTTTATGCTCCAAACTGGTGGATGATGTTATTAATAAAAAGGGGATCGCTTTAATGTATAAAACCGGCCATAGTTTTATCAAGGAAAAAGTTTCCAATGAAAGAGCTTTATTTGGCGGAGAGCTTTCCGGCCATTTCTTTTTTATGGATAATTTTTTCGGCCACGACGATGCTTTTTTTGCCACTCTTAGACTTTTGGAGTATTTACAAAGAAAAGACCGGAGCCTTTCCAAGATAATCGAAAAATTTCCTAAATATATTTCCAGTCCGGAAATAAAAGTGGGTTGCCCTGATAATTTGAAAGTCAAGCTGGTTGATGATAAAATCACCAAAGAATTAAAGCAAAAATTTCCTTATGCCAAACACACCACAATTGACGGAATAAGAATAGATTTCAAAACCAGTATGCTGGTGATCAGATATTCTCATAACGGCCCTTATTTAACCGTTAAGTTCGAAGCCAAAGATCAAAAGCAGTATGAAAAATTAAAAAAACAAGTAAAAGAGATTTTGGAAAAACATAAGGAGATTAACTGGCAGGAAGGGTCTAATGTGGAATCTTTAAATTGAGATTGTCCTTTCATTTTGAAATTTCTACGAAGTCATCATTAATAAAAATAAAATGAAGAAAAAAAATCAAAAAAATCAAGACCAAGACCAAGACCAAGATCAAGATCAAGACCAAGATCAAGATCAAGATATAGGCGCAGACGATATTTTAAATTTTTCCGACAAAGAGTTTGAGAATTTTGTGCGAGAATACGAGCAAATGGGGGATCAAAGTTTAAGTGATCAAGACGGAAAGTTTGTAGCTAAAAATGAACCGATTTACTCCTGGAAAGCCAAAGAATTTAACCAATTTGAAAGAGGAAAGATTTGGTATCTAGCCGGTGCTTTGATTATCGCTTCAATTGTGGCTGTCTCAATATTGGTTTTGAATAATTTTTTAATGGCGGTAACCTTTATTTTAATAGCTTTAATTTTTTATATTTACACTCAGAAAAAACCCAGAGAAATTAAGGTGAGTTTAGCTTATGGAGGTTTGGAGGTGGATGGAGTTTTTTATGAATATGAAGATATGCGATCTTTTTGGATTTTTTATAACGATCCGCCGGATGACGCTTATATAAGCATTCAACGGGATAAAAGTTATCTTCCCTATATTCATGTGCCGATTGGAGAAGCGGATCCCACTAAAATAAGAGAAGAATTAAGAAAAAGGGTGGTGGAAAAGAAACATAAGGAGGATGTTGTTAATGTACTTGAAAGAATTTTTAAATTATAAACCGATCCTGTTTAGATTTTTAGAAAACAACTAATACGCGTTGGATAAGGTAGAGATAATTTTTGTATGTTTTATTTGAAAATAAACTAATTAAATGCTGGATAAAATTTTAGGAAGATTTTCTCATGATATCGGAATTGATTTGGGAACAGCCAACACTTTGGTGTATGTTAAAGGCAGGGGAATTGTCATTAACGAGCCTTCGGTAGTGGCCCTAAACACACGGACAGGTCAAATTTTGGCTATCGGTAATGAAGCTAAAAAAATGATTGGTAAAACCCCGGGACATATTGTAGCCAATCGTCCTTTGGCCGACGGGGTGATTTCTGATTTTGAGGTAACGGAGCAGATGTTAAAATATTTTATCGACAAAGTTCACAAAGGTTCTTTTGTGCTTCTACCCCGACCCAGAGTGATTGTAGGAATTCCCTCCGGAGTAACAGAAGTGGAAAAAAGAGCCGTGCAGGAAGCTACTAAAAACGCTGGAGCCAGAGAGGCTTATTTGATAGACGAGCCTATGGCCGCGGCAATTGGGGCTAGACTTCCTATTCAAGAAGCGGTCGGTAATATGATTGTGGATATTGGCGGCGGAACCACGGAAATCGCGGTAATTTCTCTTGGGGGAGTGGTGATTTCCAAAAGCCTTCGGGTAGCCGGAGATGAATTAAATGAAGATATCGTTAATTATGCCAGAGAAAAATTCGGTTTGATTTTGGGGGAAAAAACCGCTGAGGATATAAAAATAGCCATTGGTTCGGTTTTTGATCAGGAGGAAAAATTAATGATGACTATTCGCGGAAGAGATCTGGTCACCGGATTACCCAAGGAAATCAATGTAGATGATCATCAAATCAGAGAGGCCATGAGTAGGTCTATAAAAATTTTAACTTCCAATATAAAAACCACCATTGAAGAAACACCGCCGGAATTAGTGGCCGAGATTATGCAAAAAGGCGTAATTTTAAGCGGGGGCGGGGGGCTTCTTAGAGGGTTAGATAAATATATTCAACAGCAGGTTAAAATTAAAATAAAAGTAATAGAGGATCCTTTAACCGCGGTGGTCAGAGGGGCCGGAATTGTTTTAGAGGATTTGGATCATTTAAAGGATGTTTTGGTAGAAAACGATTACGAAAAAGCGCCTAAATGGTAAATTTAAGAACAGAAAAATATAGATTAAAATTTTAGTTTACAATCTTATAATTTATTGAATTTCTCTAAAGCTTTTAAAAGTCTCGTATGTGCTATGTCTCCTTCTAATATTTGTTGTTTTTTACCTTTGTCTTTTTCAAAAGCCTTAAAAATTTCCAATAGCGTTCTATAAGCTGCCGCTATTTCTTTTTTTTTGTTTTCTGTTGCATATTTTTGATAAGTTTCTAGTTGAGCAATAATTTGTTGTAAAATTTGATTTTGCACCGGATGGTTTGATAAAGCTTTGAAATCTTCTTTGACCCAAAGATCGGCAATTTCCCAAAAACTATCCTTAACCGCAATAACCACTTTTGGGATATTTTTGATTTTCATTAGATCACCCTGATTTGTTTGAAAGAAATCAAGCTTCCCTATTTGATTTTTGTCTATTGATTCTTTTATTGTTTTAATTTTTCTCAAAGGGTCGCCTCGAGTCGCATCCAAAGCCAATGCCAGAAATCTTGTTTGATCCCGGCAGTCGATTTCCGCCACACCATCGATTCCATTACGGTAATCGTCGTACTTTGAGACTTTTTTCATTTTGACTTTTTCCCCGATCCAATTTTTAATTTGATCAAATAAAATCTCCTCCCAAATTTTACCTATTAATTCTGTTTCCTTTTTCTCTTCATAAGTACCGTATTTTTTTGATAATTCTTCTTGTTTTTTAAATTCCTGCTTTCGGTAATCAACATAAGCCGAAGCCGCATTGATTTCTTGGTCCACTTTTTCATTAATTCCTGTAAATTTTTCAATATCGATGTCTCCTCGCGTCGGATCTTTCATTAAATTCTCGATTTTAGTCATTGCCAAAGCTAAAATTTGTTTTTTTTCCTTTTTTGAAAAATATTTTTCAGGTGTAGCCTCTAAAGAAAAGAGTCCATTATTTTCAGGTCTAAACATTTTTTTTTAATTTTATAAATTACTAATTCATAATAAAACAATCTTCAAATCAAATCAAAATTTGACAAAAATTTCGCCACTCTTGCAAAATGCTTAATTTTATTATTAAATAAAATCTATATCATACAAACAAGATTCATAAGGTTTCCAGCGTTTAAATCGCGATTGGTTAAATCTCGGTCGCATCAGAATTTGTCCCGGTAGCTCAGCTGGATAGAGCAACGGCCTTCTAAGCCGTAGGTCGCAGGTTCGAATCCTGCCCGGGACGCAATTAAGTGTTCGAATAAGGAAGGTATTTAAAAATGTCCCTGTTTAAATAGCGCTTTTCTAATCCTTTGTATTTTTATCTTTCTTATCCTCCTGCTTATCTTTCTTCTTCTAGCCTTTATAATTACCGTCAATAACTTGAACTGTCAGTTTTTGAGATTCAAGATTGCCCTGCTCCAGAGTTGCAGTTTTGCTCGTGGTTTTGAACAAAGGTCTTTTTAAAAAGTTGCTTTTGTGCTTTAATATTTATATTCAAAATTAATTTTTAAAATGACAAAAAACAAAACCAAGAAAGAAAAAAAATCTTTCAAAGATCAGGAAAAAAATGAGCTTAAACCGGAAAAATCCGAGACAGGAAATTCCAAATCCGGATTTTTAAAAGGCTGTCTTATTGGGGGAGGGGTGATTTTTGCCTCTTTTTCGGTGCTTGTTTTAGCGGGGGTTTTAATTTATTTTTTAGCCCTTAAGGATAAAAAGGAGGATTTGGGAAAATCCGATTTGGAAAAACCCCTCCAATCTTCCCCGGTCGCTTCCTTAAAACCAGCATCAGAGTCCAGTTATGAAAAAATGCTCGAATACAAAGACGAGGAATTTGGGATAAAAATCAATCTACCTTCTACTTGGAAAGGTTATGATGTTAAAAAAGAGCTTATGGGAGGAGATTTTCAAATCGGTTCTCTGGACTTTTTTTATCCCACGGCTAATCTTGACTCTCAAGCAAACGGTAATTCTGACAGTGGTTTTGTTGAGATTTTTAATATAGGCGTATTTTTAAAAGAAAGTTTCGATGACCCGGCCCGCGATAAAACTCATGACGAATTGCAGTATGGAAAAATAATAGGACGAAACAACGATTATGTTTTCACTTTTTCCCATATAAACGGGGATATTCAGGGTTATCCCGAAATTGGCAGGGATCTTTCCATGATTGAAGAAAATATTGAGATTGTTTCCAGCGCCGGCAAAATAAGCGCGGTGGAAGATCCGGATTTTTTGGTTGATTCTTCCACTTCAAAGGATCAACAAGAAGATTCTATTACCGCCGCTGAACTAAACAGTTATAAAAATTCAAGCATTGCTTATCCCAACTGTAAGCATCAATATCGAATTTATTATCCAAGGGAGTGGTCAAACAACTCTATGACCAATAAGTCCGATCAGGTTAGGCTTTATGGCGACAATATTACGGTCAATGTTAACGCTTTTTACAATAGCAATAACTTAACCCTTGATCGGTTTGCGGATCAAAGAATAAAGCTAATTTCCGGTCAACTGATCAATTCCCTGGAAAAGTTTAGATCCGGAGCCAGAATTAAAGCTTACAGCTATCAAAACCCCAAAATTTTATTGCTTTTTTGGCAAAACGGTTCCTATAATCTGGAATTAAAAATCACCGGATCCGGAATCGCCAGAGATGAAAGAGCTATGGGTAAATTTTTAGCCGCTATAAATTTTTACGATCCAGACATTGCGTCTTGTTCAAATGTTGGGAATAATAATTATCAGCCACAAAATTATAATGTTTACCATGAAAATTATGATACTGATATAGATAATTACGATGCTGGAGGCGATGTTCCTTATTGCGATTACGAAAATGATCCTGACTGTTGGCCTCAAGGTGAATTTCCAGACGAGTTTGATTGCGATAATTGGCAGCATCCCAATGGGGATATCCAATATTGGTGGGATTCTGTGAGCGATGAAGAAAGAGATTGCTATATTGATAAATATGGGAATCCGGATTTGTAAGTTAACAAACCTGCCAAAGACAAATCAACTGCTGGAATTTTTATTTTTTCTAAATTTTTCAAAATAATCTTTCAGTATAATTCAGCTATCATACCTTAAAACAATTTTTAAAATTTCTTGCAAAAAAAAACAAAATCCTTTCACCTTGGTTTGTTTTTTAACGATTAACCCCGCTTGATTTGTTCGGCAATAGCCCCATTAAATGCTGTTAGTTTTTTATGGTTAAGCGTAATATTCAGACAATTTTTAAAAAAATCAAAGGCAAAGCTCAATTGACGGCCGTAATCAAAAACAAGAACTACAAGCAAATTAAGGATTTGCTTGAAGCGGGCGTGGAGATAGTGGGGCAAAATTATATTAATCAAGCTCAAAGAAATCTCTCTTTGATTAAAAAATATCCGGTTAAAAACCATCTGATCGGTCATCTTCAAAAAAATAAAGTCAATAAAGCCGTTAAATTATTCGATATGATAGAAACGCTTGACTCGGTTTTTTTGGCGCAAAAAATTGATGCGGCTTGTAAAAGAATCAATAAGAAAATGCCGGTTTTGATTGAGATAAATTCAGCTAAAGAATTTCAAAAAACCGGGATTCATCCCGAGAAAACCCTGGATTTTTTAAATCAAATAAACAGATTGGAAAATATAAAAATTCAAGGTCTTATGACAATGGGACCCAGGGTTTCCCGGACTCAGGAAGTCAGATCCTATTTTAGGATAGTTAAAGATATTTTTAATCAAATTAAAAAAGAAAAGATTTTTGGAGTGCAAATGCGGTATCTTTCTATGGGAATGTCTGACACTTATCAAATAGCTTTGCAGGAAGAGGCGAATTTGGTTAGAATCGGCAGGGCTTTGTTTAAAAACTCCTAAACAACTTTTTAAAAGAGCGGGGGACCTTTATTTTAAAGAGGCTGTTAAAAAATTTAACTCAAAGATCTATTTGTTTTTTCTCCAGCTGGCGATTCTTAGCCGGCTAAAAAATTGTTAAGACGCAGTCTTTAATCTTGTTTTTCTATTTCCGGCTTTAGCTTTTCCCTTTTTGATATGCTAATATTTAAATTAGAGAATAGAAAGTAGCCTGTAAAAATTATAATTTCACCTTATTATTTGTTGATATTTTACTGTAAAATCCAATAATTTTTTATCCAGAACATGAAAAACAGTAGAACCAATCATATTAATTATGAGGTTTTAGTGGAAAATTCCAATGATGCTTTTTTTGTGGTTTCCTTGAAAGGAAAGTTTGTTTATGTCAATCAAGGGGCATTGGAATTAACCCGTTATGGAAAAGAGGAGTTGTTGGGCTATAAGATAAATGATTTAGTCCACCCTAAAGATATTGGAAAAGTAATAAGAAGGCTAAAAAGAAGACTCGGCAACAGGAAGGCTCCCAAAAGATACAGAATAAAAATGATCAGAAAGGACGGGAAGGTTTTGGATATAGAACTAAATGTCACCAAAATTTTATGGAATAATAAACCCGCCAGTTTGGCGGTGGTAAGAGATGTGAGTGAGAATAAAACCTATGAAGAGTCGCTAAAAGAAAGAATTAAGGAGTTAAACGGTTTATATGGACTTGAAGAGCAGGCTTTTTTAATGAAAAATTTGGATAAAATATTAACTAACTTAACTGAAAAGATTATACCTGAAAGCATGAAATACCCCAACAAGGTAGTAGTTCGCATCAAATTTGATAAAAAATTATACAAAAATTCCAACAAAATTCATCCCTATTATATCTCGGCTCCCTTAATAGTTAAAAACAAAAAAAGAGGAAAGCTTTCGGTAAGTTATGCCAGCAATAAGCTTTTTATAAAAGTTTATGAACAGAATCTGATAAAGTGCTACGCAAGAAGATTAAGTAAACTTATTGAAAAAAAGGAGACAGAGGAGGATTTAATCCAGAGCAAATCAAGATACAAAGCTTTGGTGGAGGATCAGGTTGAAGCGGTTTGTCGGTGGCTGCCGGATACCACTTTGACTTTTGTAAATAAAGGCTACTGTTTATTTTTTGATAAAAAAAGAAAGGATTTACTGGGAAAGAGGTGGCTTACAAGTTTAGTGGAAAAACAAAACAGAAAAGTCATTGAAAATATGTATAAAACTCCTTTAAAAAAACCACTGCAAAGCCTATATCAAAGACGAATTAAAATAAAAGGAAGGTTGATTAAAAGATGGGAAGAGTGGATAGATTGCCCTTTATTTGATAAAAACAATAAGGTTGTGGAATACCAATCCGTAGCCAGAGACATCACGGATAGAATAAAAATTGAACAAAATTTAAAGGAAGCTTTGGAAGAGACCAAAAATGTTAAAAAAGAATTAGAAATAACTCTGGACGCTTTACCCCAGTTAATCTGTCTCTTGGACCAAAAAGGCAAAATTATAAGGATAAATAAGGCGGCGGAAAAATGGTTCAAGAACAGAGCCAAAAATTTTAAAGGAGTTTCTATTTTTGAGATTTTTAATTCCATTTATGAAGATAAAGAAAATAAATTTAGAAAATTTTGGAAAAATTCTTGGGAAAAGGCTCTTAAAGGCAACTCTGTAGAGGCGGATTTTGAAGTTGGGAAAAATAGAAAATTTTTTCGCTTCCAGATTCAGCCCATTAAAAATCATTACAAGAAAAAAAACCGGCAAGATCATTTTGCCATAACGGTTATAAGCGATATTACTAAAAGAATAAAGGACAGAAAAAAGATTTTGGATTATTTTAAATATTTGGGCGTTTTAAATAGAAGGGTTTCCATATTATTAGGAATGAGCAAAGTTAAAAACTCTAAAAATAGAAAAGCTATTTATGATCTAATCACTAATTCAGCCAAAAGCATTTCTCAAATCCACGATTGTCTTTTGTATGATTATGATAAAACTCGCAACAAGTTTTATTTACTTTCAGCTTATAAACAAAAAGATCACAAGAGATTAAAAGCCGTTAAATCTTTGCTTCATAATTCGTATGATTTCTTGCCAAAATTAATAAAAAATAAAAAAAGGATTCAGTTAACCAATCAAGAAGCTGACGAATTAAAAGATTTTAAATATCACAAAAAAATAAATTATTTTTTGGTTCTGCCGCTTTTAAATAGAAATAAGCTTATGGGTTTTATGATGCTTTCTTTTGGCAGAAAAAAAAGTCTTACCACTCAAGAGTTGGAGTTTTTTGAAGTTTTTGCTCTTCATTCCTCTATGATGATTATGAATCTGGAAACTTCTTAAAATGAAATTTTTTTTGAATTTATTCGTATTAATAAGTAATAGGAAAATTTTACCCTAAACAATATTGGTTATTTTGATAGGCTTGTTTATTTAAATTAGGTAACTTCCATTACGGAAAAAAATCAGGGATTTTCACGCGATCGTTTCTTTTTAAGGGTAAATTTAAATTTATCGGCGCCAACCATTATTTATAAGAAATTTAATGATTTTTAATAAAAACAAAAAAGACAATAATCAAAATAAAATTATTCAACAGGTAAAAGAAAATCCTGATAATTTTAAAAAGATTATCCAAGTCTGGTACAGACCTTTATATAATTTTATAAGAAGGATTTCCTATTTTGAAAAAGAAGATATTGAAGATATAATCCAGGAAGTTTTTATAAAGGTCTATAAAAATTTAAACAGTTTTGATCCTGATTTGAAATTTTCCAGTTGGATTTATCGGATTACCAGAAACCAAACAACGGATGCGATTAGAAAATATAAAACCCGACCCAACACGGTTTGCCTTGATCAGCAGGATTTAGCCAAAATTTTCAAATCAAGTTTGAATTTGGAAGAAGAAATCCAAAATAAGCAGGATTTTGAAGTTTTGAAAAGAACCATCAATGAAATACCTTATAAGTATAGAGAAGCCTTGATTTTAAGATTTATAGAGGAAAAAGATTATAAGGAAATAATGGATATTTTGAAAAAACCCAAAGGAACAGTAGCGACTTTATTAAACAGAGGCAGAAAAAAACTTCAAAAAAAGCTAAAAAGTAAGAATTTTTTAAATAATTGAAAATGCCAAAAGAACAAAACAGTTTCAGTCAAAAAATTATTTCCCAAATTAAAAAAGAAAACATCAAACCTCATTCCAAGTGGAAATTTACGGCCATTAATTACCTGGTTTGGTTTGCGGTTGTTTTTATGGTTTTGTTTGGAGCTTTTGCTTTTACCTTGATCATAACGGCTCTTTGGGATATCGATTGGTATTTTTATAAACACCCGGCTGTTTCGCGAATCAAATTTTTTTTAATCATAATTCCTTATTTGTGGGTAGTAGCTTTTATTTTATTTTCTTTTTTGGGCTATTATATTTTTCGAAAAACTCAAAAAGGCTATCGTTATAATTTTTTTATTGTTTGTTTGGCGGTGATTTTTTCCAGTATTTTTTTTGGGGTGGTTTTTTATAAAATGGGGTTGGGTGCAACATTGGAACAAAGACTGGCTTCCAAAATGCCTATAATAAAAAAAATTCATCCCAACAGAGAGCAACGCTGGATGAATCCCCAAATAGGTCTTTTAGCCGGAAGAATCGAGCTTGTTTCGAAGGATCATTTAATTTTAATAGATTTTAATTCCAAGGAATGGAAAGTTTTATATCCGGACAAGGTTTATATTAACAAACACCCAAGAATGAAAGTTTTTATTACTCACTTTAGAGAAGGTCTTTTGATAAGAGTTATTGGAGAAAAAGTTGACGACTCCGTGTTTCAGGCTAAAATTTTTCGTCCTTGGTCAAAACCCCAGAGAGAATCGCAGCCAAATTCAAGAAGCAGAAATTAGCTTAGCGTGAGCCGGTTAATTTTAGTATTGCTTTAAAGAACAATTTTCCAGCTCTACCTCATTTTCGTAAATCCCATCAACTCTTCCTTCCACAACGATCTTATCCGAAGTTTTAATTTTTTCCTCCACACTTTCTTGAGTGTTGGATTGAGTTATAGGTGATAGACAGGCCACCGATTTTCCGTCTCCCCCGGCATCCAGTAAGATGTTGACTTTATCGGAATCGGTTTCGCTTATTTCTGCAACTTCTCCAAAAATAAGATAATTATTGCTTTTATATTTTTGGTCCGCGGCTTCCTCGTCTTCTTTAAAGGCTTCAACCAGCTCTTCTGCGGTTAAATCGGCTTCTTCTTCCAGCTGAGATGTTTCCTCGTCTTTTGTAGAGGAGTCTTGCGAATTTTCTTCATCTTGACTGTTCTGATCTTGTTGATTTTCGTCTTCCTCTTGTTCTTCTTCTTCATTGTCGCCTTCTTGAGGATCGGAGTCGCTATCTTTTTTATTATCTTGAATTATTGAGTCCATGCTGGATTTTCCCTGGGTTTTGGAAGTCGAGGAGGTTAAAGAATTTTTAGAGATATTTTCCAGGGTTTCATTGGTCTTTTTTATGCTGTTAAACAAAAGAACCATTACAATAAAGATTGCAATATTCACCATTAAAACTAAAAAAGTAAGGGTTCCCACAGCTGATCTGTCTTCGTTCATGGTTTTTAATTTAATAATTATTTTTAATTGTTACGTATTTAGAGAGTCTCTTTATAAAAATTGGCCAAACATTTAAGTTTTATATCAATAGAACAGGGGGTTAATCTAAATTATTTAACCTATTTCATAATTAATTAAATTATAGCAATTATTTTTTTTTATTCAAATCAAAAAAGAAATTTTTGTTATAATAAAAAAATTAAGATTAGGTTGCCACTTTATTAGATGAAATATCAAAAAAAATGAACTTTAGAAAGCAAAAATTAACTTAAAGTTAAAATATTTATTTAAAACTTCCTTAATAAAGGGGGATATTGTTAAGATTATTTTTTTATGATATTTTAAAATGATGTTCAATATTTTTGATAAAAAAAATGAATGGGAAAAATATTTTAGCTGATATTGAAAAAAAATATCCTTGGCTAAAAAGAAACTACCACGATCCAATTAACAGAAATATTTTTTTCTACAATTCTTTGTTTACCAATCAGGAAAATATTCTTGTTACTTCTTTAATTCAAAATCCTTTTGGAATAAATAAGGCCGTTGAAAAAAAAGGGAAAAATCTTGGCCTTGAAATTATAGATAATTTAAAAATTTTAAATCAACTTCATAATAAGGATAAAAATTTTTTAAGAAATTACAATGAATTTAAGCAGTTGATTAATTTATTTTTGATTGACTACAAGGTGGCTATGAGCAAAAATCCCCAAAAAGCCAAAAAGTGGGGAATGCTTAAAAAAGACAAGCTTTTATATTTAAAGGATTTGGTTGAGAAGAATGATATTTCAGCTATAAGGGAGGGATTGGAGGATATGGTTTTTTCCAAATTGAAACCAGGTTTATTTAGAAACTATATTTCATTATTAAAATACAGTAAAAACACTTATAAAAACAATGACATCAAAATCAAAAACAAAATTAGGAATTTAATGCACAGACACAAAATAGAAGGACGGATTCATTCCAGATTTAAATCGATTTACAGTGTCCATAAAAAAATAACCAAAAAAAATATTTTATATTCTCAGGTTTTGGATATTATAGGTATTAGAATAATTTTAAAAAATGAAGTTGACTGTTATAAATTAATGGAATTAATAATTAATAAATGGACGGTTATTCACAGTAAAATTAAAGATTTTATTGCGGTTCCCAAAGAGAACGGTTATCAAAGCATTCATCTTACGATTATTTACAATAACCATCCTATTGAAATTCAAATCAGAACTTTTAAAATGCATAAAATTGCTCAATTTGGTCAGGCTTCCCATTTATCATATAAAGGAAGCCTTGTTCATAAATAAATTATCTTGTTTTCCAAAAGTTTATTTAAATTTCCTTAAAAATTTCAAATCTCGCCATCTTGTCTTACCAGGTTTATTTCGTAATAGCTTTGATAAAAATCATATTTTCAATTCCTGACATTTGGAGATCTTTACTTTTATTTTTTTAAAAAAGCTAGTAAAATTAAATTACCGGTTAATTGGTCTTAAAGGCCGGTAATAAGTTTTAAGAATTTTTAATTATCGTTAATGAATCCAACCGTCAAAAATTACGGGAATTTTGAAAGTGAAAGTATATTGGGGGTTCGAGTTGATAAAGTTGAAAAAGTCAGGGTTTTTGATATATTAAAAAATCTACTAAAAGAGGATAAAAAATTTTTTTTAACCACAGTTAATCCGGAATTTATTATAGAAGCTTTAAAGAATAAAAAATTCAAGAAGATATTAAATTTTTCTGATTTAAATTTTATTGACGGCATTGGAATTATTTGGGCGATTAAATTTATTAAACTTCAAGTAAAGGATTATAAATATTTGTCCAGGACTAAAAGAGCCAGGAGAAGAAAATTTATTATTTATTGGCAGGCTTTTTATACTCTTTTGGCAGTTATATTTTATCCTAGATTTCTAAAGAGAAATATCGCAGATAAAATTACCGGTGTTTTTTTAATTGAAAAATTAGCTCAAGTCAGTCAGGGTAATCGGCATTCCATTTTTATTTTAGGAGGGAGACAGGGAGTGGCGGATAGAGCCAAACACGAATTGGAAAAAAAATTTCCCGCCACCTTAATAAGCTCTACTATGACCGGATTTTTAAATCAAAATCAAAGCGATAAAAATTGGATTAAAGCGATAAACGATTCCGGGGCGGATATACTGATAGTTGCTTTGGGCAGTCCTAAACAAGAGAAATGGATTTTTAATAATTATGATAAACTGAAAAATGTCAGAATAGCCGTAGGAGTTGGAGGAGCAATTGATTTTATAGCTAAATCTAAAAGAAGGGCGCCTTTGTGGGTTAGAAAACTGGGATTGGAATGGTTGTTTAGATTAATCATAGAACCCAGACGTTTTCCCAGAATCAGAAAAGCTACTTATTATTTTATAAAAAAAGTTATTGGTGAAAAAATTAAACATTATTACATTTGATTATTTTAAAAAGTTTATCAAGGCGGTAATTTCTAAAAATTCAAGACTATATTTATGGAGATAAAAGAGATAAAAACAGGCATTGGTGAGGATTCCCACAAATTTTGCAAAGATAAAAAATTGATTTTGGGGGGAGTGGAAATCGATTATGAATTTGGCCTGAAAGCCAACAGTGACGGAGATGTGATAGCTCATTGCCTGTGTAATGCTTTTGATGTGGTTTGTAATTTGGGTTCGTTGTCAAACTATGCCGATGAAATGCTACAAAAAGGGATTTTTGAAAGTTTAAAATATTTGGAGTTTATTTATCAGGAAGCCTTTAAAAAAGGCTGGAAAATTAATGCGATTAGTATTAGCGTTGAAGCCAAGCTTCCCAAGCTGGAGAAATCCGCTGTCCTTATAAAAAGATCTTTGGCCAAAACCCTTGATTTAAAAACCAATAATATAGGGCTTACCTTTACCAGCGGGGAGGGGCTTAGCGAATTCGCAAAAGGCAAAGGGATAAAGGCGGTTTCTGTAATTACTTTTCAAAAATTATGAGTAATTAAAATTTAATCAAATAATTAGTGTTATTCATTGAATTTGATTTAATTATATTGAGTATAAATTTGTTAGATATTCTAAATGAAATTTACAAAAATATTTAAAAATTTTTTTTCAAGAAAGCGAATTAATTCCGATTATGCCCTAGCTCTTGATATTGGAACCGAAGTTGTTAAAGCTTTGATTTTTAAAATCGATAGTCAGGAGGGGAAAGCGGTTGTAACCGGAGTCGGTAAAACTCAACAAAATAGAGGCGATATGACCGGCGGTTCCGTGGCTGATATTTCCGGAGTAATTAAAACCAGTGAGAGCGCCATCTCTAAAGCTGAAGAACAGGCCGGTGTAAGGCCCCAGCAATGCATTATTGGAATAGCCGGGGAGTTGGTGAAAGGGACCACGATGGTTGTTCGTTATGAAAGGGCGAAACCCAAAGTCAAGATTGATGTTCCGGAATTAAAAAATATTGTGCAAAAAATTCAATGGAAAGCTTTTGATAAAATTCGTCAACAGCTTGCCTGGGAAACCGGTCAAAGCGAAATCGATGTGCGTTTAATCAATGCCGCGGTGGTGGAAGTTAAAATTGACGGTTACCGGGTTTCCAATCCGCTTGGTTTTCAGGGAAGAGAGGTTTCGCTTAGTGTTTTTAACGCTTATGCTCCAATGATTCATTTGGGCGCTTTACAAAGCATTACCGAGGCTTTGGGATTGGATTTGCTTTCAATTGTAGCCGAACCTTACGCAGTGGCTCGTTGTTTGGGATTGGATAACGAAACCGAATTTTCAGCGATTTTTGCCGATGTTGGTGGCGGAACTACGGATGTGGCGGTGGTAAGAGAAGGCGGGATTGAAGGAGCCAAAATGTTTGCTTTGGGTGGTAGGGCTTTTACCAAAAGAATTTCTTCGGAGTTGGGAGTTTCTTTTGAGGAGGCTGAAAGAATAAAACTGGGTTTTTCGGAAAAAAAAGTAAGTCTTAATATGAGTCGTAAAATTGAGGATATTTTAAAAAACGACTCTGAGGTTTGGCTTTCCGGTATTGAACTTTCTTTAAGCGAATTTTCCACATCGGATTTACTGCCTTCAAGAATTTTACTTTGCGGTGGCGGATCAAAACTGCCTAACATCAAAAAGGTTTTGGAAGGTAGAAGCTGGCTCAAAAGTTTGCCTTTTGCCAAGAGACCCACCATTAATTTTATCCAGCCCGAAGATGTGGTAAATGTTATTGATAAGACCGGAAAATTAACTCAAATTCAAGATGTTACTCCGATGGGGCTGGCTAACCTTGCTTTGGATTTAGCCGGAGACGAAGGGGTTTTACCCTCTATTTTAAGAAGAGCGGTTAGAATTATCCAGACTTAAAATTATGAGTAAATTTACTACAATCTATGTGGAGCTCGAAGAAGAGATCACTTCGGTAGTGGAGCGGATTAAAAAAATTCCTTCCAATGAAGTTGTGTTGGTAATACCGCCTAGAGCCCATATTTCCAGCGGTCTTATAAATCTAAAAATTTTAAAAAGCGAAACCGAAAAGCTGGAAAAAAAAATTGTAGTTGTTAGTAAAGATTCCCTTTGCCGTTCATTGGCTCAAAAAGTCGGTTTGTTGGCCCATAAAAAAATAATGGAGGATTCCTTTAAGAAACTGGATAAATTTAATCAACAAAAACAAAGTTTTCATAAGAGCTCTTCTTTTCAAAATTCTACTGGAGTCAAATCAAAACCTTCCTTTGTAAAAGAAAAAAACCCAGAAGAAATTAAAAAAAAATCCGAGTCCGCATATAAAATCAAAAATTCTTTTCAACCTGAGCTTACAAAAACCAAAAAAGACCATGAATCCCGGTTTTTAAAAAAACCGTCTGAAAAAACCAAGGCCAACAAATCAAAAAAACCAAGATCAATAGATGGTCTAACCAAATCTCCCTTGCCTGTTAAAAACAAAATCAAAAAACCGATTCCGTCAAACAAAAATTCCGCGGATTCCTTACAAATTCCAAAAAATTTAGAAACAATTAAAAAAGATTCTTCTTTTTCATCACAAACCTCTAAAGAAAAAACAGCAACACCCATAAAAAAGGAAAAGCCGGTTTTAAAAGATAAAAACAAGACTGAAGAAAAACTTGAAAAAATCAAGCTTTTGCCGGATAATTTTTTTTGGATTGCGGGCGGGGGGTTGTTGGCTTTGTTGATTATTATTATTTTATTATTGAGTTTTGTTTTTTCCAAAGCCACAATCAAGCTTGTTTTAAAACAAGATAGGGAACCCTTTTCCACCTTAATTTCGATTTCAACCGCAAAAGAAGAAGTTGAACAAAATAAGGGGATTTTAGCTCAAGAAGTAGAAAACCAAGTTATTGCTCAAAATCAGTTTCAGGCAAGTGGGGAGGCCGAGAATGTTAATTTTAGGAATAAAGCGGTTGCAACAGTGATTATTCATAATGAATTTTCCACCTCCCCAGAAGCTTTAATTAAAGATACCCAATTTTCCACTCAGGATGGATTAATCTATAAATTGGTCCAAGAAACTTTTATTGAAGGCTACACAAAGGAAAATGGAGAGATAATTCCTGGAAAAGCTTATGCTTTGGTAGTTGCTGAAAAGCAAGGGGATCAATATTTAATCAATACTCAGGAGAAGTTGAGAATCCCGGCTTTAAAGGAGGATCAGCAAAGATATGAAAAAATTTATGCTAAATTTCAGGGGTCTGTTAAAAAACCCGGACAGCTTTCCACTAAAAGAGTAACCGAATCCGATATTAAGGAAGCTAAACAACAATTAAAAAAAGAGTTGGAAGAAAAAATTAAAAATAAGGATTTTAATTTTAATTCAGACCTTGAGGTGGTTGAAAAAAGCATTGAAGCAAAACCGTTGGAATATGAAATTGATGTCGAACCCGGAATCAGGGTAGAATCATTTAAAGCTTCGGCAAAATCGCAAGTTGTGGGCTTGGCCTATAACAGGGATGATTTAAAACAAGCTGTTATGGAAAAAGCTGCTTTGGAATTTGGGGAAAATCAAAATATCGAATTGGATAGACAAATTAAGATTACTGATTCTAAAATCCTTGAAGATGGAAAGTCCATGGAACTGGAAATCGAGTGTGATTTATTAATGACAAGAAAAATTCAAGAAGAAAAGATTACCCAAAGTTTGAAAGGCCTAGAGGAGGAGGAGGCTCGTCAGAAGTTGGATTTACTTAATGATGTTGTTCAATTTAAAATTGAATTTTGGCCCTTTTGGATTAACAATTTTCCTTTTGATGAAAAAAGAATCGATCTTGTAATAACCCCTTTGGGAAGTTGAAATGAAAGTTTCCCCACCTTGATTTATTTTTCAGAAAAGTTCCTTAAACCTGTATTTTTAGAAAATAATGTGTTAAATTATAAAGGAGTTTTGGAAAAATAAATCAACTATTGCAATTTTTATTTTTTAGGATTTATTTTCCAGAGTTTCCTAACTTAAAAGAATAGTTTAAAATTTTATTTATGAGCAAAGAAAAAAAAATGGATTTTAAAATAGTAACCCCGGAAGAAGTGGTTTTCAGTCAAGAAGTTTTGGAAGTAAACTTACCGACAGCCGAAGGTCAAATTACCATTCTTCCCAATCACGAATCTTTGATTGGGATAATTGTGCCCGGAGAAATTTGCATTAAAACTCTGGACAAGAGCGATTTATGCTTTGTGGCGGTTAGCGAAGGGTTTTTGGAAATTGATGATAATCTGGTAAGAGTTTTTGCCCAGACGGCCAGTCGGGCGGAGAATCTGGATGAGCAAATGATTATTAAAGCCAAAGAAGAAGCTCAGCAAGCTTTGGCTGACAAAAAAAATCTTTCCAAGGTCGCTTATACCGATGCCACCAGTCAATTACAGAAAGAATTGATAAAGCTTAAAGTATTAAAAAAACACCAAAAACATAAAAAATAAAAATACATGACTCTAAAGTCTTACTTGAAAATTTTGATTATAGCCTCGGTTTTATCGGCGGTTGTTTGGATAATGATTATCTATTATATTGACCCTGAAAAAACAGGCTTTATAGGATTTTTTTTATTTTATGCCACTATGTTTTTTTGGCTTACCGGCCTTTTTACTTTTATCGGCTTTAGATTAAGACGCTATTTTTTAAATAATGAAGTTTTATATTCTCTAATTGTACTTTCCTTTCGTCAGGCTATTTGGATTTCCCTTATTATTGTGGGGCTTTTGTTTATGAAAAGTATGGGGCTTTTGTATTGGTGGGATGGAGTTTTATACGCTCTTTCAATTTTTTTGCTGGAAGTTTATTTTTTAACAGATTAAAGAGCTCAAGAATCTTTAAAAAATAAAAATTGCAATGTTTATTTATTTGGAGGTTTCTTTATTGATTTTACTTGGTTTTTTGAATTTTTTATAGTTTGGGTTTATTTTTATAAGGTCGGAAAAATTGTTTATTTGATAATATTTTGTAGTCTTAACCACTTTAATATTAAAATTTTCAGTCATTTTTGCCAGGGTTTGAGGCAAGCCGTATTCTTTACTTTGAGAGTTTATTAAAATCGGTTGATAATCAAAAATTTCTTTATTTAACTTATAAGCTCCGGTATTGAGCAAATATTTTTGTTTTTTTTGATCGGGATAGTCGTTGATTTCTTTTAGAAATCCGTTGCTTTTAAGTTTTGCCACCCCGCCGCTGGGAATTGCGATTTTTTCTTGAACCAAAATAGCCAGATCAAAATTTAATAACTTGTTTAAATCCTTTTTTTGATAAAGATCGTCTCCATTGATTACTAAAAAATTCTTCTTGATTATTTTTTTACACTGCCAGAGAGCTTTGGCGGAACCGTCAAGTTTATTATGGACTATGTAGTCTATTTTCCTTCCCTGATAGTTATGTCCGTATTTTTTAATAATTTTTTCCTTTAAATAGTTTACAACGATTATGATTTTATCGATTTTTTCCGGCAGGGAGTCCAGGGAGTGATCCAGAATTGTTTTATTTTTTTCAATTTCCAGTAAGGGTTTAGGTGTTTTATAAGTCAAGGGCCTAAGACGGCTACCTTTTCCGGCTGCTAAAATTATGGCTTGCATTTTGTTTAAGCTAAATCTAAATTAATGAGAGCTAATAACCCAATATCAAGATTTGGGATTTTTGATTGTAAGGGTTGATAAATTATCTGATTTGTTTATCTAAAGCTTTACTTACCAGAGCGTCGGCTTCTTTATTTTTTTCTCTTCTAATATGATAGAAATTAACTTTCTTAAAGTCTATAATTTCGTTGTTTGCTTTGATAAATAACTCCAGTAAGCGTGGTTCTTTGATTTTGTATTGTCTGTTGAGCTGCATCACAATCAGCTCGCTATCGATAAAAAAATCAAGAGTTGTTTTTTTTGTCTTACTTTTACCGAGAAACTTCTTGGTTTCTTTAAGAGATTTTATCACTGCCTGATATTCCGCTTCGTTATTGGTTTTTTCGCCAATATAGGCTGAAATTTCCAGTTTGTCAACATTTTTGGTGAATTTGTTTTTAACTTTAATTACGGCTCCGATGGCTGCGGGTCCCGGGTTTCCCCTGGCGCCGCCATCGCAAAAAACAGTTCCGGTAATTTCAGTCATTGAATTTTTTTAATTCTTTTTTAAACTCCATTTCGTAAATGGAAATTAAAGTCATAAATAAGACCACAATGATAGGCCCTATCAGAAAGCCTAAAATTCCAAAAAGCGCTATACCGCCTAAAGTGGAAAAGAAAACCAAAAGCGGATGAAGGCTAGAGCTGTCGCCCACCAGTTTTGGTCTAAGGAAATTATCCACGCTACTTATTACCAAAGCTCCCATTATTAATATTAATACACCTTGCCAAATATTTCCTGCTATAATCATAATCACTCCCGCCGGAAACCAAACCAAACCCGCGCCGAGCATAGGAATTAGGGAGGTAATAATGGAGACTAAACCCCAAAGCGCAGGAGAAGGAACTTGAGTCATCCAAAATAACAACCCCAGCAACACCCCTTGAATAACAGCGATCACCAAAGATCCTTTAATGGTTGCTTTGGAGATGGAGATAAATTCTTCAAATAACATTTCCTCTTGTTTGTTTTTCAAAGGACTGATCCTCATAATTTTTTTAATAATTTTTTTATTATCTTTAAACAGATAATAGAGAGTAAAAAACATTAAAAAAGCCATAAAAATAAAACTGCTGGTACTTTGATAAGTATTTTTTAAAAGATTTATTCCGATATTTCCGGAGCTTTTTAGAACACTTTTGAACTGTTCGGATTTAAGCAGTGATTTGAAGTCAAAGTTTATAAAACTGTCCCGGTTGTCTTGGATAAGAGGGTGGCTTACCAGGGTTTCAATTTTATTTTCCCAATTATTATTATTGATATATTCGATAATTTGTTTTGTTTCCGAAATTACCAAAGTCAGCGAGATGGCTATAGGAACCACAAAAATAAAAAAAACAAGCAAGCACATGATAAAAGATGAAATAGATCTTTTGTTTCCTAGCTTTTTGTTAAGTTTTTCATACCAGTTTTTAAAAAATTGAGAAATTATAAAAGCTAAAAAAATCGGAATAATAAAAGGTTTAAATATTAAGAAAACCCCGATTCCCACAAGAACCAATAAGAAAACTAAAAATATTGTATTAAATTCTTTTTTCATTCTTCTTTGATAAAATATTGATCAATGTTTGTTAAATAATTTCAAGGCAACCGCAATTAATTGATTTTGTAATTTAAAAAACAGCCTTTATCTTAATTGGTTTGGAATTTAAGATAAAGATTGGGCTTTATAAAAAACAATCTAATCGCTATTGCCCTATTTTTAATTATAATGGATTTTTTAAAAAATAAAAGACCTTGTACAAGGTCTTTTATTAAAGTTTTCCTGTGAATAAGAATTGGCTAGATAATTTCCAGATATTTATTTATTTCAAATTGACTTACATGGGTTCGGAATTCATCCCATTCGATTTTTTTGTTGGCGATATATTTGGAAAAAATATGTTCGCCTAAACTTTCTTTGATCAGCTTGCTTTTCTCAGTTAAACTCAGAGCTTCATATAAGCTTCCCGGCAGAGATTCTATTTTTAGCTCTTTTTTTCTTTTTTCATTCATATCATAAATATTTTCCTCAATCGGTTCGCTTAGTTTGAGTTTCTTTTCCACACCATCCAAACCGGCGCTAAGCATTACGGAAAAAGCCAAATACGGATTAGCTGAAGGATCCGGACTTCTCAATTCTATTCTTGAAGCTTTGGGTTGTTTTGGTTTATAGTTGGGAACTCTTACCAAAGCGCTTCTGTTTTTTTGTCCCCAAGAAACATAAACCGGAGCTTCGTAACCGGGAACCAGTCTTTTATAAGAATTCACCCATTGATTTAAAATCAGGGTGTTTTCTCTGGCGTGTTCCAGAATACCGGCAATATATTGTTTAGCGGTTTGAGAAAGCTGTCTTTTATCGTTTTTATCATAAAAGGCGTTTTTGCCGGCTTTAAATAAAGATTGATGGCAATGCATACCGCTTCCGTTTATACCGGCGATCGGTTTGGGCATAAAAGTGGCGTAAAGTTCGTTTTGCCTGGCAATTTCTTTTACCACAAATCGATAAGTCATAACTTTGTCAGCCATTGCCAAACCTTCGTCGTATCTTAAATCAATTTCATGTTGACTTTCAGCTACTTCATGATGGCTGTATTCAACATAAATCCCCATTTCCTGTAAGGCCAGAATTGTCTTTTCCCTGACCACCTCTCCCAAATCCACCGGGGCTCCGTCAAAATAACCGCCTTTATCGATGGGAACAGGTTTTTTACTGTTCAAAAAATAGAAGAATTCCAATTCAGGCCCCACATAATAAGTGTAGCCTTTCTTTTTGGCTTTTTCCAGCGTTCTTTTTAAGGCATATCTGGGATCGCCTTCATAAGGTTCTCCGGTAGGTTTCAAAATGTCGCAAATGAAACGGGCCGCTTTTCTGCCGTTTTCGGTCCAGGGGATTATTTGAAAAGTGTTTAAATCCGGTTTGGCAATCAGGTCGCTTTCTTCGATTCTGGCAAAACCCTCGATTGATGAACCGTCAAATCCCATTCCTTCGCTCATGGCTTCGTCAAGTTCGCCTGGGGTAATGGTGAAACTTTTTAAATTTCCAAGAATGTCCGTAAACCAGCATTGAATATATTTTACTTTTTCTTTTTTAACAGTGTCGCGAATGTTTTTTTTGGTTAACATTTTATTTTTTTAATAATTATTTTTTCAAAGGAGGCTGAGGTTGGATTAATAAGGGATTAATGGATTGGAGTAAGTTTTTTGGAAATTTTATAAAAAACTTATCAAATCCGAAATCCTTTAAAAATAAAAAAGTCCTCTTATCCAGCTTAGATTAAGAAGACATCTTTGTCTTTGGTTGTTTGTACATCTTTGTACAATTTAAATATATGGGAAATTCTCTTTTTAGTCAAATTCAATGCATGGCGCAACAACATGATAATGTCCCAGTTGAACAATAGAAATGTCATAGTAGCAATGGCTGTTTTGTGTTTTTTTTGTTAACTCATCTTGAATTATAAGGTTATTTTTTCAAGTTAATATTGGTTTTTAATTTTTTGGAGTTTTTAAAAGAATTTGCTAAAATTTAAAAACCAAAATCTAATTCAAAAAAAAGAATTTTAAAAATATCAAAATATCAAACAAAAAAATAAACATATAAACCATGCAAATCAAAACCAAAATCAAACTAATAATTTCAATTGGCTTTTTTCTAATCTTTGGCTTATTTGGTTTTACCAAAGCGTCCCAAACCCAAATTGATTTTAGTGACAAAAACAACTTTAATCTCGAAGATGAATATAATTTAAAGGTGGACTCCAATGGCGGGAGTTTAAAAAAAGATCAATATGTTTTAGATAAGATTAATAATTTGGGAGGTTTGGGCAACGAGCATTTCAGATCTCTCATCGAAACCGA
>WJJL01000043.1 GCA_014729725.1 Candidatus Moraniibacteriota bacterium
ATTACCAGCGATGAACCTCGATACGAAGGAGATGCTCCAGCTAATATATCCGGAGAAAGAACCAGAAAACTAAAAAAAAATCGCGAAATTAAAAGAATAAATTTTAATCAAGTAAGATTTGCAAAGCAAACTTACCAAAAACCTAAAAAACTTTCCGGTTAAAGATAATTTAATTTAATTTTAAATCCAATAATTATGAATGAGAAAGAAACTCCAAAAGAACATCTTAAAAAAGAAGAAAATGGAATGTCAGAACAAGAACAAATGATGGAAATGCTTGAAAATGCAAAACAAAAACCCGAAGAAGCTCTTAGGGTTGCCCATTTGATGCTGGGAAGAGATCTAAATCCTAATGAAGAAGAAAAAGTGACTGAACATTTAGTTAATCCAGGAATAAATTCGCTTGAAAAATGGAATCTTTTGTTAAGATTAAAGGAATTGGAAAAAGAAGAACAAGTCAAAGAAGAATCCGGACAAGATTTATTTAATCTGAGTGATCCTTATCTCAAACACATAGTTGAAAAATATACAATAAAGGAAGACATCTCTTCAAAAGAAATGATACAAAAAGTTTTGGTTTTACTTGAAAAGGCAAAAAATAAGCCCGAGCAAGCTTTCGAAGCCGCCGCTTTGATCCTGGGGAGACATATAGATCCTATTAAAGAAGAAAAAGTGAATGAATATTTGGCTAATCCAGAAATAAACCCCTATGAAAAATTGAATTTTTTGTTAGGTTTAAGAAAAAAAGAACAAGACAAGACAACAAGAAAAGTAAAACTTTGAAATATTTTTCTAAAATTATAAAATCAGCTATCCTTCTCTTAATTCTTTTACGATATCTTCGGTAGCTTTTTTAGCGTCTTCAAAAAACATAAGAGAATTATCCTGTTCAAAAAGCGGGTTTTTAATATTGGCAAAACCCGGACTTAAACTTCGTTTTACATTGATAACGGTGGCGGCCTCAAAAACCTTTAAAATCGGCATACCGAAAATCGGACTTTTAGGATCATTAATGGCCGCAGGATTTACTACATCATTGGCGCCGATTACATAAACCAAATCCGTATTTTTAAATTCGCTGTTGATTTGATCCAAATCTTTTAATTTATCGTAATCAATATTGGCTTCCGCCAAAAGCACATTCATATGCCCCGGCATTCTTCCGGCCACCGGATGAATGGCAAATTGAACTTTTTTACCTTTTTTCTCCAACTCGTCCACCAATTCTCTAATCGCATGCTGAGCTTGAGCCACCGCCAAACCATAACCCGGAACAATGATAATCGAATCAGCCGAATCCACCATCATGGCCACCTCTTCGGCTCCGGTGGATTTAACGCCTTGATACTCCCCTGCTTCTTGAGATTCTTGTTCGCTTGGCCCGCCAAAACCACCAAACAATACATTGGTTAACGAACGATTCATGGCTTTGCACATAATTTTGGTCAAAATTATACCCGAAGCCCCAACCAAAGCGCCGCTTACCACCAGGACTAAATTGCCCAAAACAAAACCGGTGGCCGCGGCCGCAAGACCTGAATAAGAATTAAGTAAGGATATCACTACCGGCATATCGGCGCCTCCGATCGGAGTTACTAACAAAACTCCCAAAACCAAAGCAATTCCGCCTCCAATTAAAAAATATTGAATCGCCTGATCATTAATCCCGTTAAGAGAACCGGTAATTCCCATATATAAAAAATAAACAGAACCTAAAAGCAAAACCAAATTTAAAAAATGACTAAAGGTAAACAAAATGGGCTCCCCTTTAATTAAACCTTTAAGTTTGGAAAAGGCTATAATACTGCCGGAAAAAGTAACAACCCCTATCAAAACGCTAAAAGCAACCGTTATGGAATTAATTAAGTTAAAATTCTGGCCCTGATTTGAGAAAACATAAGATAAAGCTACTAAAACCGAGGCTCCGCCGCCCACTCCGTTAAACACAGCCACCAACTCCGGCATAGCTGTCATCTTAACGGTTCGCGAAACAATTAATCCGATAAATCCGCCCACTACAATCCCGGCAATGATAGTGCTTATTCCGATGGAGCCTTCAATAAAATTCATTTTAATAAGAGTCGCCAAAACCGACAAAAACATACCAAAAGCCGCGAACCTGTTTCCCCGCCTGGCTGTTTTAACTTTGGCCAAAAACTTTATACCAAAAATAAAAAATATCGCTGAAATTAGATAAATGAATTTAATTAAAATCTCCATAAATTAAAAATTTAGTTTTAAATAATAGGATTGGCTATTCTAAAAATTTTAAAATCATCGCTAAAAGCTTGTAATCAAAGCTATCTAAAGCTCTATTTTTTCTTAAACATTTTTAACATTCTATCCGTAACCATAAATCCTCCAACCACATTTACGGTGGCTAAAATTAAAGCCGCAAAACCCAAAATATTGGCAGTACTGGGACTGGCATCCGGGATTTGGCTTAAAGCTCCGACAATAACAATTCCGGAAATAGCGTTGGCTCCGGACATTAAAGGGGTGTGTAAAGTAGGAGGAACTTTGGTGATTAACTCAAAACCGACAAAAACGGCCAGGATAAAAGCGGTAAAAATAAAAAATATAATTTGAGGATCCATAATTTTGTTTAATTATAATGCGAATTATAAAATTAAAATTTAATGAAGAAATATTTTTTTAACCGATTCACTTACAATCTCTCCCTGATGTGTCACTAAACACTCTCTTACAATCTCGTTTTCTTTATCTATTTGAATACCGGATTCTTTGGTTATTTCACCTAAAAAAGCCCAAATGTTTTCTCCAAACAACTGACTGGCGTTAACGCTTAGCTTGGAAGGTAGGTTTTTTTCACCAATGATCTTAACTCCGTACTTTTCAACAATCTCTCCCGGTAGGGTTAATTCACAATTGCCCCCCATTTGAGAAGCCATATCAACGATTACGGAACCTTTAGGCATCGCATCCACCATTTCTTCAGTTACTAAAATCGGAGCTTTTTTACCGGGAACAAGCGCGGTGGTAATTACAACATCGGCTTTAGCCACTCTTTTGGCCACTTCAGCCGCCTGTTTTGCCAAAAATTCTTTAGAAGCCTCTTTGGCATAGCCTTTTTCATCCTCCAAATCTTCAGCTCCCTGAACCTGGATAAATTTGGCTCCCAAACTTTCCACTTGTTCTTTGGTAGATAAACGAATATCGGAAGCCTCTACTTGAGCTCCCAGTCTTTTAGCGGTGGCGATTGCCTGCAACCCCGCCACACCGACTCCCAAAACAACCACTTTTGCCGGGTTTACGGTTCCGGCCGCAGTCATCATTAAAGGAAAAATCTTCCTTAAATACTCGGAGGCCATAATCACGGCTTTGTAACCGGCCAGATTGCTTTGCGAACTTAAAACATCCATACTTTGAGCTCTGGTTATTCGAGGAATTAAATTCAGCGAAAATAAGCTAATTCCTTTTTGCTTTAAGTCTTCTATTAAATCAAGATTGTCATTGACTGTAAAAGGCGAAATCCAAACACAGCCCTTTTTTAAAATTTCGTACTGCTTTAAATCGTTTACTAAATTATCAGGCGGATTAACGGAAATAACCACATCCGCCGTTTGATAACCTTTAACAGGCTCGCTAATAATTTTGGCTCCTGCTGCCGCATATTGCTCGTCTCCAATCATGGCCGATTTTCCGGCGCCCTCCTGCACCCATACCTTAAAACCTTTTTCAACCACTTTTTTAACGCTTAAAGGAGTCAGGCTAACCCGGTTTTCATCCTCTTGAATTTCCTTGGGAATAAAGATGATTTGTTTTAAATTTTCGTTTTCTTCGTTTTTCATTGAAAAATAAATTTTATTATTTTATTGACTAAATTTTAATCTTTATTCTAACTAATTTTTTTATTATTTCAAGCCACGGAAAAAAACTTAATAAATGAATAATATAATTGCTTGGAATTTACCAACTCCCGCCTCCGCCGCCTCCGCCGCCTCCGCCGGAAAAGCCGCCGCCGGAAGAAAATCCGCCTCCTGAAAAACCGGAGCCGCTGGAACTTGGCACATGATAGGCCATTGCCGAATTCAAATTAGAGCTCATATTTCCAAGCGAGTTACTCAAGACAATAGCGTTAAAGCCATCAAAGCCTCTGCCTTCATACCATTCGGGTGCAGTAAGGTAAATATCTTGAAATTTCCGAGCCCATTGCTTTTCTAAACCAAAAACCATAGCAAAAGGTAAAAGTTCTTCAAAGTGTTGCGGCGTTTTAGCCGGTGCGTTGTGAAATTTGATCCTATCGGCTTCGGCCACTTTAATATATTCCTTTAAACCTAAAATTTCATTATTCAAATTAGCTCCATGTTTACTTTTTTGAGCCCTGAAAGCGGCGAATAAAATTCCAAAAGAAACAATCAGCCAGGTTAAAAAAACCACAAAAGTTTCTAAAAAACCTAAAATTATCAAACTTATAAAAAAGCCGACCGGTAAGGAAACCAAAAAAATAAAAAACACCGCTGTTTTTTGCAATTTAGGATTTCTGGTATAAATTTTTTGGGAAAAAATATTTTTCCAGACGCTTTTTTGGATAAGATTTACTTTAATAAAAAATTTGTTTTTCAGATCAGCGGTTTTAACTTCCTTGTTTTTGTCGGCATATTCGAAAATAAAATCAAAAATTTCTTTTTCATAAAATTCAATTTGCGGGTCATTGGAATTAGGTTGCTTTAATTTTTTTAATTTAAAATCTTTATCTTTTTTAAGATCCTTACCCTCGTAAATTATTTTTAAATAACCTTTAGTGGCAAATTTTATCAAGGTCGAGGAGATAAAATTAATATTGAATTTATTTCCGGAAATCATACCGGCCTCAATCGGGGTGATTCCTTTGGGAGGTTCATATTGAGGAATTACCGGTTTGTCTGCTTTAGCGGAGCGTCCGAATTTTTTATAAATCCAATAAATTAAAAACACAGCCAGAAAAGGCGTTAAATACATTATTGTTCTGGCTATTTGATACCATAAAGCTTTTTTTAAATTAACTTCCAAAGTCAAGCGCTCCCCCTCCTTAACGGAAATTTCTTTTTCCATCGTTTTATAACCCGGTTTTTTAAATTGCAAAACATGTGTTCCCGGTTTTAAATAAAGAATCTTATCAATGCTTTGCTCTTTTTTTTGATAATGGACATCAATCCCTTCTTGATCGCTTGTAAATTCAATCTGGGCATTTTGAATTAAAATATCCTTAGGTAAAGTGATAATTGCGGTCATTCCCTCATAGGCTTTTAGCGGCTCAAGAGAGTTGACTTTAATGGTTTTGGAGCGCAGTTTTTTAATTTGGCAATCCTTTTCTTTTTCGCCCACAGCGCCGGTAAAACAAAGTAGGGTTTGAGTGGAAAAATCGATCTCCTGTGGAAAATAAATAATGCTTTTAGCTGATTGAATGGGAACCTGCCATTGATGGCCGATAACATTCCAGTAAAATTCGTCATAATCTAATTTTTCGTGAAAAATAATCCCATTTAAAATTTCATACTCAATTATATAAATTTTGGTTCCTCTTACGGTTTTATCGGGGTCGCCGATTTTTATTTCAAACTCGGTCTCTTTCTCTGTTGTCTTGTAATTATATTTTTTACCTTGTTCATCAACCACTTTTAAAACTTTATATTGAGTTTCTTTGTAGGTTGATGCAAAATCTTTTTCAGCGCTTAAATTTTCAATTTTATACTTAAAAGGAACAATTCGATAAATTCCGTGTTTATTGCGCGCCTGTTTGGTAAAATCGTAAACAATGGTTTCCCTAATTTTTAAAGTAGAGTCTTCTTGAACAAAAACTTCAGTGGTGTAATCTAAAATCTTTTCCCCCGGAGCCGCTTTGGAAATGGGGTTTTGCAGTAAAAAACCCAAAACAAGTAAAAACAAAAAAACAAATTTTTTGATTTTTGGCATTTTGTTTAAGTTATAAAATAAAGTAAATTTATAGCCCGACCAAGATTAACTTTTGTTTTTGTAAAGTCCGGATAAAAAATAAATGATCGCTGTTGGTTAATTTAAATTTTAGCATAAACAAAAATTTAGGAAAAATTTTTCCAAAATATTTTCACAAACAATTACCAGGCAATCCATTTTATGTATCCACTCTGCCTCTAAGTTAGTTTGACAAATAAAAATTTCCTTAACAAATAAAAAAAATGGTTTATAATAAATTAAGAAGCCTTCAGAATGGAGAGGCGAAAAATTGGAACCCACCTGTAAAACAGGGAAAAATTATTTTTTTCCGATATCTATTCAAAAGGGATCCACACGCCACTCCTGCATTGAGGGCTTTTTGGGTTTTTGTTTATTTTAAAAATTTTATAAATCAAATCCAAGTTCCATTGTATTTTTTTTAATAATTTGGTTACAATAACCATACTAAGTAATAAAAATCGGCGAATTTTTTATTCGATTTTGAATGACTCCGGTAAGGTGGTTAAAAAAGCCCTGTGGCCAAAGCAATTGATCTGATCGAATAACTAAAAAAGTCTTAATTTTAAAGCAAATCTTTATGACAAAAAAACCCAAAAAAAGAGCCATAATTGCGGTTTTGGGAAAGGATAAAATAGGCACGGTCTCCAAAATAAGCAGTTTTATGGCAAAAAATTCCATAAATATTGAAGAGATTTCTCAAACCATAATTAAAGATATCTTTACCATGATAATGCTTTTGGATTTGGAAAAAAGCGACCTAACCATCGCGGAGCTTTCCAAAAAGCTAAGTAAAATTGGCGGAGAGATCGGACATGAAATTCATGTGCATGATGAAAAAATTATCAAGGCCATGCATCGAATTTAAATATTAACCAATGGTGCTGATTATTTGTTTTGAGAAGTGAATCTAAATTAAATAGCGCTTAATATATTATCTACCCTATGAAATATTCCATTGAAGAAATTTTGGAAACCATTGAAATGATCAAATCCGACAAGCTGGATATTAGAACGGTTACGCTTGGAATTAATCTGATGCCGGCCAGCGATAACGATTATAAAAAAACCATTCAAAATATTGAAAAGCTGCTTTTAGCCAGCGCCAAAGATCTAGTAAAAAAAGCCAAAGATATTGAAGAACAATACGGAATCCCCATTGTTAATAAAAGAATCACCATCACCCCGATTTCTTTGGTTTTGAACTCCTCTTTTACCGGACACAAGAAAAAAGATCGCGCTATCGCTCTTGAGACCGCTAAAATTATTGATAAAACAGCTAAAAAATTAAAGGTTGATTTTATTGGAGGCTTTGGCTGTCTTGTAGAAAAATCCATTAAATACAGCGATCAAATAATTATCGAGTCTTTAAGCGAAGTTTTAAATCAAACCGAACGAGTTTGCGCTTTTGTAAATATTGGCTCCACTAAAGCCGGCATTAATATGCGCGCCGTTGCCAGAATGGGGGGGATTATTCATAAAATCTCACTTGGCAAAAACGGAGTTTTTGGCTGCGCTAAACTGGTGGTATTTTGTAACGCGGTTTCCGACAATCCTTTTATGGCCGGTGGTTTTCACGGAATCGATCAGGGAGATAAAGTAATTAACATCGGTATTTCCGGGCCGGGAGTGGTCAGAAGATCAATTAAAAATCTACCCAAAGATCTGGCCTTGGATGAAATTTCCAAAAAAATTAAAAACACGGCTTTTAAAATAACCAGAGCCGGTGAAGTTGTAGGACGGGAAATCGCCCAGGCCATTGGGGTGAAATTCGGCAGTATTGACTTGAGTTTGGCTCCCACTGCTGACGAAGGTGACAGTGTGGGCGAAATTTTAGAGCTGATGGGATTGGAAAAAACCGGAACGCACGGGACAACCGCTGCATTAGCGCTTTTGACTGATGCGGTGAAAAAAGGCGGCTTAATGGCCTCTTCTTCTATCGGCGGACTTTCCGGTGCTTTTATTCCGGTGTGCGAGGATGCTTTTTTAGCCAAAGCTGTTAAAGAAAAAGCTTTAAACATAGATAAACTGGAGGCTATGACTAGTATTTGTTCGGTTGGACTGGATATGATCGCCGTGCCCGGCGACACCAGGTCAACCACGCTGGCCGCTATAATTGCGGATGAAGCCGCTATTGGTATGGTAAATCACAAAACCACAGCAGCTCGGCTTATCCCTGTCAAAGGTAAAAAAGAAGGTCAAAACTTAAAACTGGGCGGGCTTTTTGGCCAAGCGCCCATTATAAAACTACACAAACAAAAAAGCGATCAATTTATTTGGAGAAAAGGCCAAATTCCACCAACTATTACCAGTTTTAGAAATTAAAACTCCGGAGAGATTGTTTTGTATTTTAAAATTTCTTTAACCGCTTAATATTTTTTTTAGCCTTGCAATATGCTTTTGCGTTTCTTTTTCTCCCATTTTAATTATTTTTAACCATTTATCATCCCGGCTGAAATAACTTTTCAAAGTATTAAAATCCACCGCGCCCACCGGAATTTTCTTTTTGATCACTATATCGGAATTAACGGTTGAAAAATGCGACAAAGCGTGAGTCAAAATCTCAATGCTTCTTCTTGAAATTTTGGAAATCTTCAGATCCTTGATTGAAAAATCATTGTTTTTTTTATATGAATCAAGACTAACCCCCAAAACCACATCCGCGCCCATTTTTCTTACAATATCGTCAGGAACCGGATTTGTTAAACCGCCATCGGCCAAAATTTGATTGCCTTTAATTAAGGGCTTGAACAAAGTCGGAAAGGCCATGCTGGCTCTTAAAGCCAGCGCAATACTACCTTTGGAAAAAATAAATTCTCTACCGGTAACCAAATCGGTGGAAGTAATTTTTAAAGGGATTTTCGTATGCTTAAAATTCAAATCTTTGGTCCAATATTTTAGACGCTTTAGAAAAAGATCGCCTTTAATCAACCCGCCGCTTCGAAAAGAAGGTTCAATCAAAGAACGCAGGGTCGCGTTTTTGTTTTTAGTCATTATCTTTTGAATTTTATCCGTATCCTGAAACAAAGCGTAAAAAGCCGCTACAAAAGCTCCCATACTGGATCCGGCGATAAAATCGGGAATGATATTGTTTTTTTCAAGCTCTTTTAAAGCTCCAAGATGAAAAAAACCGCGCAAACCTCCACTACCCAAAGCAAGTCCCAACTTTTTTTTATTTCTTTTCATTGTAAGAAAATTTAATTTTGCTATTATTAAATTATTATCAGATCAACCTAATCAATAGTGCTAATTTTTTGATTTACCCCCCCCCCTTTTTTTTTTGTTGAAATAAGGATCTCTGACCACCGATTGTCAGAAATCCTTATTTCAAGAACAAGCCAACCGATTAACACTACTGATAAGCTATATTTTTTATATTAGAAAATTTCAAAAAATAAAGCAATTTTTTAAAAATAACCAAGACTCTAAAACAAAACAATGAAAAAGAAAAAAACAATCCTCTTAATTGAGGATGACGCTTATCAAGTTTCCATGTATGCCACTAATTTAAAAAACAATGGTTTTTCAGTGCTGCATGCTAAAAATCAGCAAGAAGCGCTGCAAATGGCCAAAAAACAAAAACCGGATCTGATTCTTTTGGATCTTTTGTTGGGTGAAGATAATGGGGTAAAAATTTTGAAAAAATTAAAAAAAGATCCTCAAACTAAAAATCTAAAAGTGGTGATTTTATCTAATTACAAAGAACATAGTTTAATTACCGAATGTTTGCAGCAGGGCGCTATTGATTATCTGGTCAAAGATGAGCTTGAAATTAACGGTTTCTGTGAAAAAATCAAAAGCTATTTGGGTTAAAAAATTTGACTATAAGTTTTAAACTTATAAAATAAAGATATTGAGATATTTAACAAAAAACACAAAAAGAAATATTAATTGAAAATACTGTTAATTATTAAAGGTAAAAAACCAAGCGTCAAATAATCTTGATGTTTTTTGTTTTGATTTTGACAACTTAATGGATAAAGCTGATTCAAATTTAAATAATTCCTTCAAAACCCTCTATAAAACACTGGGAGTAATCAAATAGCTTTAAATCAAAAAAAATAAAACAATAAAAAAACTTAAAACTCCAAATTATAAAAAAGAAGACCCTTATGCCTTTATTGTTTTGATTTATTTTTAAATTCTTTAAAAACAAAAGCGATTCCAAAAACGCAATTAAACAATCTGCCAGCAAGGGCGTGTTCTTACTGGTCGCAGTAAAAACAATCAAATCAATCCGGTTTGATTTTGTTTTTGGGATAGTTTAGGCAAAAAAAATAAAAAGGAGGAAAAATGAGGACTATCATTAAAAGGCTGATAATAAAAATCAGCCTAGAGAGGCC
>WJJL01000044.1 GCA_014729725.1 Candidatus Moraniibacteriota bacterium
AGGATCAATTCCAATGTAAGCCGCTAGCTGTTTCGCGTGTTTGAATCTTTTAATGTCAGTTATCTCCGAGACTAAACTGGCGGCTGCAATCGGTCCAATACCCGGGATTGATTGTAAAAGTTTTTGCGTTTTCGGTTTGTATTTAATTAGTTTTTTCTAAATTTTTTATTTTTGTCTGTAATTGTTGATTTAGTTTTTGATACACATTTTCAATATTTGCTTGAATGCAGTCTTGCTTGTATTTAATATCATTTTGTCGTCTTTTTGCGGTATTTAAAATATTAACCAAATTGTCTCTTTGCCGCACTAAGGCTTTTAATTTTACACTTTGTATTGTTTCCTTAAACTCATATCCATAACCTTTAATCAAACAATATCTGATTAATCTTGAATCTTTTTTGTCATTTTTTACTCTTCTTAAGCTTGTTTGATTATGTTTATTAACTATTATCGGATTTATTACCTTTGCTTTATAATTTATTTCTGTGCCATAATACATAACCTATAATGATAAGCCCCGGTTGACTCAAGGCCGATTATTGTTTTTTTATTACTTAATTTATGTTGTTTTAAATAACTAAAAAACAGATCAATTCCTGATTTGGTGTTATTAAATTTTATTTCTTTTTTATTCTCATGGTGACAAATCCAAAAATCTTTTTTAGCAATATCAATTCCAATATAGTTTTTCATAATTTTTGTTTTTATTTATTTAATGGTATAAAATGAGCAAAGAGAAAAAGAACAAAGAAAGAAGAAAAAGAGAAAGTAAGGTTGCCTAAAAGTCTCTTTGTAAATTTTAATTAAGCAGGTTCGTTTATTATTCGAGAAATTATTCTTGACTTACTTATCCGCTTATTTGTGGCCTTTACAAAAAGACTGCACGTTATGCGACGGAGATAAAACTCCAACAGCGTTTGTCCGCAGACCTTAAGTTGTAAAAGCATACCATAGTTGGTATGCTTTTATTATACGAACAACTGAATAATAGGCTTCACAAAAAGGACTCAAATGTAATTTTAAGGAAATCTCCTTTTTGCTGCGTTCAAATTTTGTGCTCTAATTATTTTTCAAAAGAACGCACAAAACTTCAGATGTTCGCAAACGCTAGGCGCAATAATTTTTCTCTCTATTTAGATTGTTTTTTTTCGGGTCTTCTTTTTGGAACAAGGAAAGCAAAATAATTTTTTTTCCTTTAATTTTTAGAGGGATTTTTTTGCCCTATATTTCAAAATGACACTAATTTGATTGAAATACAAGCAAAAATTTCCCATAATTAATGATTTTATAAATTAATATAAAAAATTATGTATGAAAAATTCCCAAATCATCCCGATAAATCTTCTTCTTCGGAAAAAAAAGGTGATATTAACAGAAGAGATTTTTTAAAAAGATTAGGTGTAGCTATATTATCAACCCAGCTACCAACAGAACTTTTTGGAGGAAATAAAAAAAAACCACCCGAGTCCAAGGAAGCTTTTGATATAAAAAGAGTTAAAGAATGGGTAATACATCAAAGGGGATCTTTTTGGGAATTGCAATCTATAGGACAAGATAGCGAATACTATCCTTCTTTCAAAAACTCTCTTTTTGATCAAAAAGAGACTCCAACTAGTTCAGAAATAAGCGGTGGTTTTGAAAAAAAATTAAAAATTAATCGTTTTGGGACTTTTGCGGAAACTATTCCAGCAAAGGAGATTGATGAATTTTTATCGCAATATAAAGATAATATACAAAAAGATGATAGATTAATACCAATTTTAAAACATTTGGCTCAGGATAGTTATGTTTTTGTTGTTTTAAATCAATTTTTTAAGGATGGGGGAAAAATAAAATTTGGAACTGGAAGAGGTCATTATAATTCAAACCCTCTTGAAATAGAATTTAAAGACTACGGAGACCCAACTCAAAATGAATCAATTTTATACCATGAATTATTGCACTATGTTTTTGACAAAGAGAACTCTACTTTAAGCGAATCATATGATAGTGGTGGTGCCGATCATCACGCAATAATTCCACTAGAAGAAAGATTTAATATTATCCAAACCATAATAAATCGAGGCGAAGTTCCCTTAGGAGAAGATATTCAAAAATTATACGGCTTTACATCCAAGGGGAGGGCTGGAGATAAAATAAAACAGTTTTTACAAAACAATGATCTACGGGGATTAAATAGATATTTATTATCTGAGGATTTTTATAGAAATTATGTTCATTCAGGAATGATTTCAACATTAAGTTCCGTCGAATACAGAAAGAACCATAGAGATTTTAGATTAAAATTATCCAATGGAAATACCTTAAGAATAATGGAGGATTGCACATTGAAAGATTCCGACTCAATAGAAAAAGTAGAATATAGCAAAGGTCATGGAACTTTTATTGAAGTAAAAATAAAGGATATTGAAAATTTTAGTATGGAACTACTAAACCCATATATTCCGAGCTCTGATCTTCAAAATGTAAAAAAATTTTTAGATGAACATAAAAATAATCATAATTTAGACAGAGGCTATATATTAACGCCTGATCAAATTCATGATATCGCATATTTAAACGCTTGTAATGCAATAATTTTAGAAAATGCTTTTATTCTCGCTATAGAATATAGCAAAAACACAGATACACCATTTAAAGAAGTATTTAGCCAAGAAAAATATAAAAAACTTTTTCAAGAATTTGTTAATCAGTTTACTTTATTAGAACAAGATAAAAAAAATCATTTCCCAGCTAGAAAGAAAGCAGAAAATATAACTCATCAGTTGATTCAGAAAATACAATAAGGAGTTTTGGAAAATGAAATTTACCCTTTTAATTCCCTTCTTTCCTTTTTTGAAAATAAATCTGAAATTTAACGCTAGATGAAGCATTGAAGGAGATAAAAAATTTACATCTGTTAATACTGAATAATAGGCTTCACAAAAAGGACTCAAATGTAATTTTAAGGAAATTTACCGATTTTAGGCGTATTTTTTTATCTTTGTCTTAAAATTAAGCTTGGTACAATACAAGACGACGAAAATCTAATTTTTTTTACAGCAAAAAAGATTGCCTCATAATTTTCAGACTTTATGAATTTAACAAATTATATGAATAACTTAAAAAATGTAACCCAATTAAAAAATACTTATTACATTTTAAGACACGGAGAATCTAAAGCAAATGTGCAAGGAATAATTTTAAGCAATCCAGAAGATGGAACAATCAATTTTGGTTTAACTAACAAAGGTAGGAAGCAAGTTAGAACTTCTGCCTTGAAAAATACGGACTTGAATGAAGATACAGTTATTTATTCCTCTGATTTTACTAGAGCTAGAGAAACAGCAGATATAGCAAGAAAAATTTTCGGAAGTAGTAAACTATATTTAGTGAAAAACCTTCGGGAAAGATTTTTTGGGGATTTTGATAAAACAAATAATGATAATTATGAAAAAGTATGGAGAAATGATATAAAAGATTCGTCGCACACTATCAGTAATGTAGAAAGCGTTGATAGCGTATTAGAAAGAACAACTAGCTTGATTGTTGCCCTGGAAAAGAAGTATGAAAACCAAAAAATATTACTAGTTGCTCATGGAGACCCTTTGCAAATCTTACAGACAGCTTTTTCAAAAATTAATCCATTAAAACATCGAGAATTAAAACAGCTTGAAATAGCTGAAATAAGAAAATTGAACCTCAGTTAATTGTTTAATTCTAGTAGTCAATAGAACGCTTGGTTGAGAAAACAACGAGATAAAAAAATATAGCAAGCATAACTTACTATATCCCCGTCAACCCCTCTCCTCAAACTTTTTATTATTCTTCCAAACAGAATAGATGACATAAATCATTTCTAGCAATATCAATTCCAATATAGTTTTTCATAATTTTGTTTTTATTTATTTATTGATGTAAAATGAACAAAGAGAAAAAGAACAAAGAAAGAAGAAAAAGAGAAAGTAAGGTTGCCTAAAAAACTCTTTGTAAATTTTAATTAAGCAGGTTCGTTTATTATTCGAGAAATTATTCTTGACTAATTTATCCGCTTATTAAAAGCTTTTACAAAGAGTTTACACGTTATACGACGGAGACCGAGCCCCAACAGCGAGATATATATAGACCTTTATTGTACGAATTCTTATTATCCGGTTCCATAAAATGGACCCAATTATCTTTAAAGGACTGTCCATTTTCTTCCACCCAAATTTTTTGCCTACGAATATGCTGAATTTGGACAACTTCCACTAAATAAACAAAAGTGATAAATTACATATAAATACTGAAAGATCCGGCAAAAAATTTTGGATAAACGGAATGTTATGTGAAATTGTGCTGATTTGTTTTCTTTCACTTACAACCTAATCAACTAACCAAAAATATGGACAACAAAAATTTTCCACAATCAAATGAGCGTGTTGTTGGTTCGAGAAATATTCTAACGATTATTGTTTCTGTAGTAATCACAGCACTCATTGTTGGTGGTGTAGTTTATGCGTGGCAAAAAATTTCACCAAACAAAACTGAACAATCGTTACAAAGAGAAATCATTAGTTTACAGAATCAAATCAAAGAATTACAGGGTTCAATGGAACAAAAGCAACCTGTCACCCTTCAGGAAGAGGATAACAAAAAGCAACCTGTCACTCCTCAGGAAGAGGATAACAAAAATCAAACATCAACTGAACCAACAACTCCAGACAATTGGAAAACTTATAGTAATGATGAACTTGGTTATAGCATTGACTATCCTAGCGAATGGAAAGCCAAAGAACACAAAGAAGGTAAAGTTTACATTTCGTATCCCGGGCCGCGACAGATGCCCGAAGGGGGCGGATCAATAGTGATTTCTGTAGAAGATAAAACTTTAGAACAATTTATCGAGCAATATAACATGCTGGACGGCGGTACTTCATTATCAAAAATAATTAAACAAGAAAGGTACACCCTCAATGGCATTAAGGGTTATAAGCTTGTAGGGACAACAGCAATCGGAATTGACCGAAGTTTTATCTTCATTTCTCGAGCTAACAAGTCGTACATCATACGTTTCCACGATCATGATGATGACCAGTTAGAGATTATTGAAACATTCAGGTTTAATTGAAAAATCAGCATAATATATAAGGCTTTCCTTCACTTTTTTCTTTTAAAAAAAACCTTTTAAATGGATTTTCTCTCTGTCTAACCACAAAAACCGTATTATATAACCTGGTTCCAAGTATTTTGTTCCCTCGCTTGGTTATATATTCTTTACCTTTAACTGATGCTCCACTTTCATATACTCTTGGATCTATTCCAATGTAAGCTACTAACCGCCTTACATCTTTGGATTTGCCTATATTTCCAACTTCTGACACCAAGCTGGCTGCCGTTATTAGTGCCACTTTGGGTATTGTTTGGAGCAATGCTTGAGTATTGGTTGCATAACCGGTACTGTCAACATTTAGCATGTAAGATCTCAGGATAATGATTGTTTAAATATGTGAATTTTTTTTACATAAGGCTCTTGGATAAGGAAAATATGCTATAATGTTAAATGCTAGAAAAGACCATGAAATATAGCAAACCGGCCATTACAAGATTAAAGAATTTATCAAATTTTTAACTGATTTGCGTATTTTTGCTATGCAAGAAACCTCCATATATAAATATATAAAATAAAAGCAAATTCAGCTTGTTAATTTAATCGGATTTTACTGTAAGGCAAATCCAGCCAATTATTTTCCAGCTTAAAAAGTTGTTCAATTTGTGTCTAGTTTAAAGAGTAGCGACAGTAATAAACAAAAATCATTTAAATATGTTTTAGCCATTATGGTTTTGTAATTACCATCATAGCTTTTTCTCCCTGGGTGATAGTAGATTTACTGCCGGTCCAATCGTGAATGGAATTTATTAAATTTTCGTAAGTGTATTTAAAATCCCGCCCGTTTTTGGTGCCCGGATCATTAGTGAAGAAATGGTTTTTGTCAAAGCCGGTGATCACCAGCATGTGATAAGGGGGTCCAGCTCCCCTGAAATTGGGGTTTTCCAGCATTTGTCCGGCCGCCGGCACAATTACGGGATGGCCGGAGGTAATCAGTTTTTTTATATTTTCAATACTGACTTGATCTTTTTTATAAACATAAGTTTGATAGTTATTTTGTTTATAATAACTTTGAACAATTTGGCTTAAATTTTCCAAACTTACATCCACTTTATAGCCGTGATTTTTTTCCCAGTCCGTCATTAAGGTTATGTCCTTATTAGCTTGTTGTAAATCCAAAGTTTCGCCGCGCAAATAATATTCAACCATTATGACGCTGGCTTCCTCACAGGCTTCATCATAAGGCGGATCCCAGTTTTTATAAGGCGCCTGAGAAGTAAAAGGGACTTCCAGTTCAGCTTTTTGCGGGATTTCGTTAGCGGTCTCTTGCTGCAACGGATCTTCTTGTTGGTTTGAATTTTGCGAGTCTAAAATTTCAGAAACCAAAGATTGGGACTGCTTTGGTTTTTCTTGCTGATTTTCGCTTGTTTTGTCGGGTTTTTGAAAAATTATTGACCTAGATAGGATATTGATTTTTTCGTTTTCCCTGGTTACATCAAAAACCCTTAAAACCCCCCGGGCTTTGTCGGTGGAAAACTCGATTTCTTTACTATAGGACCCCCAACGGCCATGTTCAGGGCTGTTTACTTGGATTTTTCCTTGCTTTAGAATTTTTCCTTGAGAATCTTCTAATTCAAAGCCGATTTCGTTGTTTAAGGCTCTAGCTTGACCTTTAATGGTAAAAGGAGAAGTGACATAGGCTTGGGAAGTGGGTTCAAAAACTCTGATATGTTGAGGGTCTCTTACAAAAACATTTTCTTGGCTTAAATAACATCTGGGTGGATCTGAAGCCACTATCGGAAATCCGGCGTTGGCGCAGCTTTCGAAATCTTTTATAAACAATGAATAAATCCCGCTCTTGCAGTTAAAGAAAGAACACAGGACCCCAGACAATAAAGCGCCGGTCAATAAAACAATAATTGAAAAATAAAAAAGCCTGCCTTTTTTAAAACAAAGAAATTTGTTTTTAAATTTTATCGCCATATCTTTTCTTTAATTTAAAATCTTATTTTTTTAATTTAACATTAAATCGTCAATAATTCTAATTTATTTTAGTTGTTATTTTTTTTAATAAAAACACCCGGGCTTTTTCGTTTTGTCTGCTTTTGGACTATTCGCGTTTACAATAGCCAAAATAGTCATTATAATAATTAAGGACTAATCAAACAATATATTATTGCTCCACCTTCAGAGTTAAGAGTGAGAGGGGGTTATTTTAAATTACAAACAGAAATTAAAAATCAATGGTGGTCGCTGCTTTAAAATTTTAGATCCCTTGCGCGGCGATATTAATTAATTCTTAAAATAAATAAATGGCAAAAAAAACCAAAGCGGCTAAAGAATGTAAGAAATATTTCACCCGATGCGATTCTTCCGGAGCGGTTTATGGATTG
>WJJL01000007.1 GCA_014729725.1 Candidatus Moraniibacteriota bacterium
AATGAAAGATATTTATCTCAATATGACCTTCGAAAAACAGCTTTGAATAATATTGAAAAAGCATTCCTTGATATAGAATTTTGTTTTGTCGCAATCATTAATGATAAAATCGTTGGCATTATTAGAGGTTCAAAATTTAGGCAAGGCACTTTATATGTAGATTCAAAATACCAAAGAAAAGGAATTGCTACTAAATTGACAAAAAAATTTGAATCTGAAGTAAGAAAACAAGGTAGTCATGAATTAAAACTTATAGCATCTTTATATTCTGTTCCTTTTTATTTATCAATAGGTTACAAAAAAACTACAGGGATGCGAAACCGCCAAGGAATTAAAGTCCAGCCTATGAAAAAAATTTTTAAATAAACAGCAATTAACACCGAACATCTGGTTCACAGATTTTATGCTTCAATAATCTTTCAAATGAACGCACAAAAATTCAGATGTTCAGATTCGCTATCTGACTGAGAATAAAGAAAAGAAAAAAGTTGATTATTCAACCGGGCCCAGATAATCCAAATTATTTCTTCCAAGTTTATCGATTTCTATTAATTTAACCTTTACTTTTTGTCCTACAGATACAACATCAGAAACCCGATTAACTCGCTGCCCTCTGCCTAGTTTGGAAATATGAACCAAACCTTCCTGGCCTGGAAGAAATTCGACAAAAGCTCCAAAATCCATAATTTTTGTCACTTTTCCTATATATTCCTGGCCGACTTCCGGTTCTTTAATTAAGCTTTCAATAATCTGCAAAGCATCTTTCATTGAATCTTCATTATTGGAAGTAACAAAAACAATACCCTCATCTTCAATGTCTATTTGCACTCCAGTCTGGTCGATAATTGAATTGATCATCTTGCCTCCGGGTCCGATAATGTCTCGAATTTTATCAGGATTAACCTTAATTTTTTCAATTCTTGGAGCATAGGCAGAAAGATTTTTTCTCGGAGAGCTGATAATTTCAAGCATTTTGTCTAAAATATAGATTCTTCCGGCTTGAGCCTTTTGTAAAGCATCCTTTAATATTTCCAAAGTTAAACCTTTAACCTTAATATCCATCTGCAAAGCGGTAATCCCTTCTTTGGTTCCGGCCACTTTAAAGTCCATATGCCCCCCGAAATCTTCTTTGGCGCATAAATCGGTTAAAATCTGATAATCGCTTAAATCTTTTTCGTTTACCACTAATCCCATAGCCACCCCGGAAACCGGCGATTTAAGGGGAACTCCCGCATCCATTAAAGCCAAAGTACTTCCGCAAACACTGGCCATAGAGGTGGAGCCGTCGGAAGACATTATTTCAGTGTTCATTAAAATAGTATAAGGAAATTTTTCTTTAGAAGGTATTACCGGTACCAAAGCTTTTTCACCTAGAGCTCCATGACCGATTTCTCTTCTGCCTGGACCTCTCATCGGCCTGCACTCTCCTACAGAATAAGGTGGGAAGTCATAAAAATGCATATATCTTTGCTGCTTTTCTCTTTCTTCGGTCATCCCTTCCAAAATCAGCTCGCTTCCCGGAGCCCCCAAAGTGGCTACTGTTAAAGCTTGAGTATCCCCTCTTTTAAATAGAGCGGAACCATGAGTGCGAGATAAAGCCGAGACTTCAATCTCTAATTCTCTTACTTCATCCATAGCCCTTCCATCTATTCTTTTTTTATTTTTTAAAACATTATTTTGTAAAATCTTTTTATTTATTTCTTCCACCGCCTCTTTAATATCGTCTTGGTTAAAACCGTTTTCACTTTCTTCCTCGCTGGAGGATTTTTCTTTAATAATAGTTTCAATAATTTCATCCAGATTTTTTTCATATTCTGTTTTGCTTTGATAGTTATTGAAATTTTGCTCAAATTTGTCTAAATAATCTTTTTCAATTTCTTTTTTTAAATCTTGATTGGGAAGAAAAACTTCCGGTTCAATTTTCTTTTTCCCAATTTCCTTGGCAATTTTTTGGATAAACTGAGAAATCTTTTTGTTTTGTTCTTGAGCTTTTGCAAAAGATTCAACCAGCAATTCTTCGCTTACCTCTCTTGTGCCGGCCTCAACCATAGAAATATTTTCTCCGACCCCTGCCACAAAAATCTCACTGCCATATTTTTCCATTTGATCAATAGTGGGAAGATTTATTAATTTATCTTCTTTAACTCCAAATATGCTACAAGCCATAGGTCCCTCAAAAGGAATATCGGAAATTTCCAAAGCGGCTGAAACCGCAATAAATCCTAAAAATCGAGAATCGCTTACAAAATCAAAACTTAAAACATTGACAATCACCTGAATTTCATTTCGCATACCTTCGGGGAAAAGCGGCCTGATACTTCGATCAATTAATCTTCCCGATAAAATCGCTTCATCCGAAGGTCGGCCTTTTCTTTTTACAAACCGACTACCTTTAATTTTGCCGGCTGCCCAGTAATTTTCTTCGTAATCCACGCTTAACGGGAAAAAGCCCAGGTCTTCTTTGGTTTTATCACTCATAACAACGGTTGCCAAAACTTGGGTTTCACCCATTTTGACTAAAACCGAACCATTGGTGTTTTGAGCCATTTTATTAAAAACAAGCTCGATTTCTTTGTCCGCAATAGTTAATTTGTATGTTTTTTCTTTCAAGGTTTTAAAATAATTATTAACAATTCACTAAACGCTTTACCCCTATGATAAAAAGTGTGAACAAAAGAAGCCTTTATTAAAAGAATGCTTTGCTTATAATTTAATTCCTGAATTTATAGGATTAAAGGAAACTGCAAAAAATAAACAAAAAACCCCTTTAATAAAGAACTTGAACAAATTTTGCCAGTAAACTTTTTATTTTAAACCGGCCGACTACCGGTATAGACTTTCTAGCGTTTAGATTTTTAAAATACAAAACTCTTTAAATCAAATAAACAAAGAGTTCATAGATTATCGAATTTAAGATCATACAAAAACAAACGCATTCGATGATTTTTGAACTCTTTGTTATATTTTAAAGTCAAATTTTTGGGCAAGTTTTTTAACAGCTTCTTCATCAGAATTTTTTAAGTATTTTATCAATTTTTTACGATGAGCTACCATTTTTAACAAACCTCTTCTGGAATGATCATCTTTAGTATTTTTTTTAAGATGAACAGAAAGCTTCTTAATACGCTTACTTAAAAGGGATATCTGCACCGCAGCCGAGCCGGTGTCGGTTTGGTGAAGCTGACTTTCTTTAATAACTTTTGTCTTGGCCACTTTTTTTAACATCTGGCTAAACGTCAATTCTTAAAAATTATTCCTTAATCCAAAATGAATTAAGGAAATGTTTGCTTAACAATAGTAATATAGCTCAAATTTAGAAATTTTGCAAGTTAAATTTGTATTAAAGAACAAGATTTGATATTTTTTAAAAAAGCTCTAAAAAATGAAATAAATCGGATGAAAAAATTAATTATTATCGATGGTAACTCTCTAATTCATCGGGCTTTTCACGCCCTTCCCGATACTCTTAAAACCAAAGACGGGACCCTGACCAATGCGGCCTACGGTTTTTTACTGGTTTTTTTAAGCGTGCTTGATAAATTTAATCCTGATTATGTAGCGGCGGCTTTTGACAGAAAAGGAAAAACTTTCCGCCATAAACTTTTTAAAGAGTACAAAGCCAACCGCAAAAAGGCGCCGGAAGAGCTTTACCGCCAAATTCCCATTGTAAAAGAAATCTTGGAAAACCTCGGAATTCCAAGGCTTTCAGTGAAAGGTCTTGAAGCGGATGATGTGATAGGAATCCTGGCTAAATCGGAATTAGGGGATAATAAAGATATGGAAACTATAATAGTTACCGGAGATAACGATGCTTTGCAGCTAGTGGATGAAAAAACCAAAGTTTTTACCTTAAGAAAAGGCGTCAGAGACACTGTTGTTTACGATCGTTCCAAAGTAAAGGAAAAATTTTCCTTGCGGCCGGATCAAATTGTAGATTTTAAAGCTTTAGCCGGAGATTCATCAGATAATATACCCGGGGTTCCCGGAGTCGGCCCCAAAACCGCTCAGGATTTACTGAAAAAATATGACAATCTGGAAAAAATTTACAAAAATCTCAAAAACATTAAGTCAGGAATTGCCGAAAAGCTCAAAAAATCCAAAGAAAAAGCTTTTCTCAGTCAAAGGCTGGCTAAAATTCAGACCCATGGCAGCGTTAATTTTAATTTAAAAAAAGCCCGACCTTCCAAAACCGGCAAAAAGCAACTCAAAAAAATTCTGGAAAAGTACGAGTTCACCAGCTTAATTAAAAAATTCAATCTGGATAATGAAGACGAAAACTCGTTAAAAACCAAAAAATCCATAGAAGAAAATCCCGAAAACAAAAACCGACCGGAAGTTCTTGATTTAAAAAATGAAACTCCCCAAAAAACAGTTAAAACAATTCAAAAACAAATTAAAAAAAGCGATAAAATTTTTTTAACAATCTGGGAGAAACCTTTGGAAAAAATTATGGAAAAAGAAGTTTTTGACTGTAATCTAAAATATCTGTTTTTAGCCGGCAACAAAAAAGAAGAAATTATCTTTATAAAAATTAAGCAAACCGACTTAAAGCACCTGAAAAAAATCAAGGAAAGCCTTAATGCTAAAAAATTGATCGGATATGGTCTAAAAAAAGAATTGGAAATTTTTAGTTTACAAAAAACCGGTCTGGAAAAAATGGTTTTTAAGCACGATCTAAAAATCCTGGATTATTTATTAAACGCAGGGAAAAATCATCTTTATTTGGAAAAAAAATTGAAACCTGTTGATAAAAAATCTTTTTATCAACAAATGATTGAATTAAAAAAAGGCCAAACCAAGCTTTCCTTTGATCAAAATCCCAATGAACAAGAAAATATTACCCGCAATTATCTGGCTCAAAAGCTGAAAGTTTTGACAAATAATTTTAAATCCCTAAAAGACAACCTGGAAAAGATATCCAAAAATCAATCGGATATCGGCCTTTTTCCGGTTTGCGAAAAAAAGGACAAGGAAAAATATAACTTAAAATACATTTATAACAAAATAGAAATTCCCTTAATCAAGGTTTTGGCGCAAATGGAGTTAACGGGAATTTTGGTTGATAAGAAAATTTTAAAAAAATTAGAGAAAGACTTTAAAAAGCAAACCGATAAACTTAAACAAAAAGTTTTTAAATTAAGTGGCGAAGAGTTTAATCTGGATTCCAGTCAACAGCTTTCCAGAATCTTATACGAAAAACTTAAGCTTTCCACCAACAACATCAAAAAAGGTAAAAGCGGTTTTTATTCCACCTCTCAGGAAGCTTTGGAAATTTTAAGCCAAAAATACGAAATAGCTTCTTATATAGTTAAATACCGGGAGCTTACCAAATTGATTAACACCTATGTAAAGCCTTTTCCTAAATTAATCAATAATAAAACGGGGCGCCTTCATACCTCTTTTAACCAGGAAAAAACAACTACCGGCCGGCTTTCTTCAAGCAATCCCAATTTACAAAACATTCCTATTCGCACCAGTGAAGGAAGAAAAATCAGAAAGGCTTTTACGGCCCCAAAAGGCTATTGTCTGCTTTCCTGCGACTACTCTCAAATAGAACTCAGAATCGCGGCTCATTACTCAAAAGATAAAACCATGATTGAAACCTTTAGAAAAAAGGGTGATATTCACAGCGAAACCGCGGCTCGAATTCATAAAATTAAAAAACAGCAAGTCAGTAAAAAACTAAGGAGAACCGCTAAAGAACTAAACTTTGGAATAATTTACGGCATGGGCGTTTACGGTTTTGCTAAAGCCGCTAACATCAGCAGGGAGGAAGCCAAAAAATTCATTGAAAATTATAAAAACGAATTTCCCCAAATGTTTGATTATCTGGATCAAGCCAAAGATACCGCTAAAGAAATGGGCTATGTGGAAACTTATTTTGGCAGAAGGCGCTATGTCGAGGAAATTCATTCCGGTAACTGGCAGTTAAAAGCCGCGGGGGAAAGAATGGCGATTAACATGCCTTTACAAGGAACTGCCGCTGATATAATGAAACTAGCTATAATCAAAGTCAACGATTATTTGATCAAAAATAATTTAACAGATAAAATCAAAATGCTTTTAACGGTTCACGATGAAATTCTTTTTCAAGTTAAAATCAGTCAGAAAAAATCCGGGCAAAACAAAATTATTCTTGATAAAGAGGTAAAAAAGGAATTAAGCAATTTAAAAAATATCATGGAAAATGTTATCGAACTTGAAGTTCCTCTAATCATTGAAAGTTCGATTGGATATAACTGGAAGGAAATGCAGAAATTTTAATTCTTGTCAAGATAACAACAAAAACTCCTTTTACCGTCAGGTTTTTTTAAAAAAGGTAAAAAAATATTAAAAAATCATTAAATAATTATAAAATAGTTTTTTTTAAAAAAGCAATCAGAAAGGGATTTGAAAACTATTTGTAAAAAATTCAAATGGCTATTATAATGGAATGTGGTAGGGGTTCAAAAACAAAAACAAAATTTTCCGCCCCTATTTGTTTATCAAACAAAAACAAATCTTTTCAAACAGCTCCTTTGGGTGACAGGGAGCTGTTTGATATTTGGAGCAAAATCATTTAAAATAAAAAAGTAAAATTCACAAAAAGCGTAATCGCTCAAAAAATCTAAAACTAATAAAAAAATATGGGTCTATTTGACTTTATGGGCACAGGAAAATCAGAGGCAGTGGGAGTTGATATCGGAACTTCATCGATTAAGGCGGTCCATTTGGATTTAAGAAAAGCCAGGCCGATTTTTAAAAATTTTGCTATAGCCAGATTAAAAAAAGGCTCGATCCAAACCAGTAACAGAATCATCGCTGGCAAGCAAATTTCGAAAATTTTGAGTTTTTCCTTAAACAAAAGCCAGATTAAATGTAGAACCGCTTCTTTTTCCGTACCAAATTTTTCCAGTTTTATATCTTTTGTAACCATTCCCAAAGTAACCGAGGAGCAGCTAAGCTCTAAATTGGAAGAAGAGGCGCGAAAATTTATACCAGTGCCTTTGTCCGAAGTTTCTTTGGGTTGGGAGATTATTAAAGACTACAATAAAAAAAGGGCGATGGAAATGAAGTCAAAAAAAGATACGATGAAAATTCTTTTAATGGCCATCGCCAATGATACTATTAAAAAATATGAAACCATAGCAAAAAAATCCAATTTAAATCTACAATCTATTGAAGCGGAAAATTTCTCATTAATTAGGTGTCTAATCGACAAGGAAAATAAGAAAAAAACCACATTAATTTTGGACATTGGATCAAGAATATGCAATATACTGGTTGTATATAACGGATTTTTACGAGGCACCAGAAATGTAGATGTTGGGGGAGGAGATATCAGCAATGCCATTTCCAGAGCCCTAAACATAGATTTACTCAGAGCCGAAGAAATGAAAAAACAAGGCGGGCTACAAGACAGTCGAATAAAGGATCTGATTTTACCGATCATAGGCAGGATTTCACAGGAAACTAAAAGAATGCAGGAAACTTATAACAGCAAAAACCCCAACAGCCCAATAGAGCAAATTCTTCTAGTTGGGGGAACCTCTAAATTAAAAGGTTTTAAAGAAGTTCTGGCTAAGGATTTAAATATTCCCATCTTTGACGGCGACCCCTGGACAAGAGTAAAATTTGATAAAGAACAAGAAGCAATTTTGCGCGATCATCAAGATGAATTAGCGGTGGCCATTGGAGTAGCTATGAATGGCTTGGACTAAGGAGCCTCTAAAAAAATAAGTAAAGGCCTAAGAAAATTTTCATTTTTTTTAAGGTAATTTTAAATTCATTAAACAGCTTCTGACAAAACATTACTTTCTTTAAAATAAATTTTATAATATTATCCATTAGCGGATAATCTTTTAATAATTTCGAATTAGAAAACTTAAAATTAATGATCACAATTAAAGCGTTAGTTACTGTAATTGTTTTTGAAAGAAACATCTTCTAAGAAAATAAAGCAATTCCGCTACTAATATTAACAAAGAGACGGAAATTATAATAAAGTAAAACTTCCCAGTAATCAGATTTTTAATTTAAATATATGGCAAGAAAAAGGAAACTCAAAAAACGCAAGTCATCCAAACGCAGGTCAGTGAAAAAGAGTAGAAAACTAGCCCTTAATAAAGGACGCTATTTGCAAAAAATTATTATTCTGCTTAAGAAACCGGATTATAAAAAATGGTTATTTTTCCTTTTTAAGGCCGGTTTAATTTTAGCGGCCCTTGGTATAATTTTCGCAGTTGGAGTTTATATTTATTTTTCCAAAGACCTTCAAGATCCAAGTCACGCCCATCAAAGGAATCTTTCTCAATCTACCAAAATTTTCGACAGAACCGGGAAGGTGCTTTTATATGAAGTACACGGCGAAGAAAAAAGAACCAAAATTTCTTACAAAGAAATGCCCGAAGATGTAAGAGAAGGATCTATAGCCGCCGAAGATAAACTATTTTACGAGCATCATGGCATTAATTTTAAATCGATAATTCGGGCACTAATCGAAGATATTCGTCATTCCAGCGCCAAACAGGGAGCTTCCACCATCACTCAACAATTTATTAAAAACGCTTATTTAACGCCGGAAAAAACTATCACCAGAAAAATAAAAGAGCTTATTTTATCTATAGAATTAGAGCGTAGATATGAGAAAGATGAAATTTTAGAGATGTATTTAAATCAAATTCCATACGGCTCCAATGCTTACGGCATAGAAGCGGCCGCTCAAACCTATTTTGAAAAAAACGCCAAAGATTTAACCTTGGATGAAAGCGCCTTGTTGGTTGCCCTTCCCAAAGCGCCTTCCGCCTTATCGCCCTATGGAAATAACATTGACCGGTTAATTGAACGAAAAAACTGGATATTGGATAGAATGTATGAAGAAGGTTTTATCACTGACCAACAACGCAAAGAAGCTCAGGAAACCAAAACCTTGGAAAAAATAAAACCGCCCAAAACTCAAATCAATGCCCCTCATTTTGTTATGTATGTAAAACAATTATTAGTGGAAGATTATGGTTACGAAGAAGAATTTATCGAAAAAGGGGGTCTGAGAATTTATACCACCCTGGATTGGGAAATGCAGCAAAACGCCGAACAAATTGTCAAATCAAGGGTGGAAAAAAATATCGTAAATTTCAATGCTCATAATGCTGCTTTAGTGGCAATCAATCCAAAAACCGGAGAGATTTTATCAATGGTCGGCTCTCATGATTATTTTGACAGAGAAAACGATGGCAATGTCAATGTCGCGCTTCGCGGTAATCAACCAGGTTCCTCTTTTAAACCTTTTGCCTATGCTACCGCTTTTGCCAAAGGTTATACTCCTGACACTTTGGTTTATGATGTAAAAACCAATTTTAAGGCCGATAAATTCAGTCCTGATTATGTCCCCCAAAATTATGACGGTAGTTTTAAAGGTCCTGTAAAATTAAGAGACGCCTTGGCAATGTCGCTTAATATTCCTGCGGTAAAAGTGCTTTATTTGGCAGGAATTGATGACACTATCAATACGGCTGAGGCTATGGGGATCACTACTTTAACTGAAAGGCAGCGCTACGGTTTGGCTTTGGTTTTGGGAGGAGGGGATGTAACCCTGCTCGAAGAAACCAGCGCTTTTGGAGTCTTTGCCAACGACGGGATAAGGCAGGATAAAAAAGCGATTATCAAAATTGAAGATACTAAAGGAAAAATAATCAAAGAAATGCCGACTAATCCCGGGAAAAGAGTATTGGCCGCTCAGGTAGCCAGGCAAGTTAACGACTGCTTATCTGATAATTCAGCCAGATCACCGGTTTTTGGAGGCCACAGCGATTTATATATTTCCGGTAAAAAAATCGCGGCTAAAACCGGTACCACTCAGGAATACCGAGACGCTTGGACAGTCGGGTATACTCCCGATGTTGTAGTGGGGGTTTGGGCTGGTAATAATTATAACGAAAAAATGAGAGAAGGAGCCGGAGGGATAGCGGTTGCAGCGCCAATTTTCCATGATTTCATGGAAAGATTTATCGACAAATTTTCCAAAACTGATTTTATTAAACCCAAAGAGGAAAAAATTAAAAAACCAATGCTTGGCGGTTATTTGGAAGACACAATAACTCTTGAAATCGATAAAGAATCAGATCTGATCGCCACTGATGATTGCAAAGACAAATACACCAAAGAAAGAACTTTCGGCGAAATTCATTGTATCCTATACTATGTAAACAGGGAAAATCCACACGGTCCTTTCCCGGAAGATCCTGAAGATGATCCTCAATTTGAAAATTGGGAAAAAGGTGTAAAAGCTTGGGTTAAAGAAAATAAAGACATTAGAGATAAAGACGAAATCCCCGACCCTGATAAACGAGGTTGTGATGGGGATGAAGAGGATGATGATGATGACGATGATGATGATGACTAAAAAAAGACCGGGGGTGGTTTTTTAAAACATACGGTATCTTATTTTTTCTACATAAAATCCACCCATTTTTTCGTTAATTTTTTCAATTATTTTGGCTTTTTGACTTCTAATAGTATTTCCAATCAAAACATTGTTAAGGGAAATCTCTAAAGTGTTGGTATGGCGAATATATTTAACCGGTTGGGCTTGATTAAACCGGTCCTTGCAAATTGAATCTATACAATCTTTTGCGTATTTACAAATCATAAAAGCTTCCAATTCATCGGAAACTCCAATCCTGTTAATATATCTTTTTATATCTTTTTTGATTGAAAACATCTTTGTTTTATTTTATTTGCTTTTTTATTTTCCTTTTAAATATTTTATCTTGATTTTAATTTTGCTGATTTTTTTCAAACTGTTTTTATTTTATCACAATAAAAAAAATATTTGCAAATCTCCTTTTTCCCATTTTTTGGTCAATTTTAAAAAATAATTTAAAAACCAGAACTGAAAATTTCATTAAAAATTTAATTTCTGCATCAAAAACAAAATTTGATTATTTAATAAATCAGGTCTATAATTTAATAACCTGAATAATTGCTAAAAATTACTAAAATCAAAGTCGATTTAATTAAAATTAATCATTAATTTATTTTTATGTTTGATAAAGATTTTTTGCAAACTCAAAAAGAAAAGCTCAAACAACAAAAAGAAGAAATTCAAAGCCAATTGGAAAACATCGCGCAAAAGGATGATGAAATTGAGGGAAACTACAAAACTAAATTCCCCGATTATGGCGAGAAAATGGAAGATAACGCGGAAGAATACGAGACTTACGAAAGCAATGTGGCTATTGAACAAAATCTGGAAATAGAACTCCAAAAAATTAACGAAGCCTTGGAAAAAATCGAAAATAAACCTGAAGAATATGGGATTTGCTCTAATTGCAATAAACAAATTAAAAAAGAACGTTTGGAAATAAGACCTCAGGCTAAAAAATGTATGAGTTGCAAAACTTAATGAAAAACAAAATTTTCATAATTTTCGGATTTCTCCTCTTTATTCTAGATCAATTAATAAAACAAACCCTGGTTGGCAAACCAAGTTTTTTAAATTGGGATTTTGTCTGTAATAAAGGCGTGGCTTTTGGTGTGGAAATAAATTTTTTGTTTATTTTTCTAAGCAACATTTTGATAATTTTTTTAATAATCATTTTTTTGATTAAAAAAAATCAAAGTTTTATTTACAAAAATCAGATTTTTTTCATAATTATTCTGCTTGGAGCCTTTTCCAATCTAATAGATAGGGCGCTATGGGGTTGTGTAATTGATTATATTGATTTTAAAATCTGGCCTGTTTTTAATTTAGCTGATGTTTTAATCTCCGGATCCGCTTTATTAATTGTCATTAAGACTTTTTTAAAAAAAACATAGACAAAACTGTTGCCTTATTTATCAACATTTTCATAGGATTATAAAATCAAAAATTCCTCAAAATAAATCTGATTTTTAAGATATTGGGGTTAAAAAACTTCATCAAATTTTTAAAAGTTTTTTAATTTTTTTTAATAATTTTTTGCTAAAGTTGAATTTAAATATAGAGAGAGCCTATTACAAAATAAGGGAAGGCCGCTATAGAGAAAGCTTGATTTATTTAAAGCTTTGCTGCTTAATTTGATAAATTTAAATTCGACATGTTTTGCAAAACCAAATCCTTTGTGTTAGCCGGACTAGAATGCTGTCAGGTGGAAATTGAAGCTGACAGAAGCGGGGGGCTCCATACTTTTACTATTGTCGGCCTGCCCGATGCTGCGGTTAGGGAAAGTAAAGAAAGAGTTACCTCGGCCTTAAAAAACAGCGGTTTTAATCCTCCCTATCATTACGGCAGAATAACGGTCTCCTTGGCTCCCTCCAATATCAGAAAAAGCGGCTGCGGCCTTGATCTGGCCATTGCGGTTTCCATTCTACAATCAACGGAACAAATAACAGTTTTAAAAGAAAAAGCCATCTATATCGGCGAACTTTCCCTGGACGGTACGCTTAGAGAGACTACCGGTATTCTTCCAATCGTTATCGCTGCCTTGCAGGCTGGTTATAAACAAATTTTTGTACCCAAAATTAATTTTAAAGAAGCCTCGCTTATAAAAGGTATAAAGGTTATTCCTCTAAAATCATTGAATGATTATGTTAGGTATTTAAAAGGTTGTCTTAAAATTAAAATCCCTAAAAATACAAACCAGCACCGCCCAAATGTTAAATATAGTCCTGATTTATCCGACATCAAGGGTCAGGAAAAAGCCAAAAGAGCCTTGGAAATTATCGCCAGCGGAGGGCATAATTTACTTTTCAGCGGACCTCCCGGCACCGGAAAAACCTTTTTGGCCAAAGCTCTTCCCTCTATTCTGCCTCCCCTTAGTTTTAAGGAAAAATTGGAAATCACTAAAATCTACTCTATAGCCGGAATCCTTCCGCAGGACCAACCTTTGATTAATCTGAGACCTTTTAGATCCCCGCATCACAGCGCTTCAAGCGCGGCTCTTGTTGGAGGGGGATCAAAAATAAGCCCCGGCGAAATTACGCTAGCTCATCGAGGTGTCTTATTTTTGGATGAAATTTTGGAATTTCCACAAAAAACTCTGGAAAATTTAAGGCAACCTTTAGAGGATAATAAAATCTGTATTTCCAGAGCTTCTGGGTCAGTTGAGTTTCCGGCTAATTTTATTTTAATCGCGGCTATGAATCCTTGTCCCTGCGGTTATTTTGGGGATTTCAGCAAAGAATGCACCTGTTCAAAACCCGCTTTACTAAGATACCGTCAAAGAATGTCCGGACCTATAATCGATAGGATTGATCTTTTTTTAGAAATTAACCGAATAAAGTTTAAAAAATTAAAACAAGTTAACGATCAGAAACAAACTGAAATTATAAGAAAAAAAATTAAAAAAACAAGAGAAATCCAAAACCAGAGATTTAAAGACAAAAAAATCTTTTCCAACAGCGAAATGGACATTAAAGATATAGAGAAATACGCTAATTTGGGTCAACAATCCCAATCTTTTATCAAAAAAGCGGTCGAATCATTAAATCTTTCCACCAGATCCTATTTTAGGGTTTTAAAGGTGGCCCGAACCATAGCCGATTTGGAAAATTCTCAAAATATAAAAAAAGATCATATTGCTGAAGCTCTTCAATTTAGAAAAACCGACTGGAATTAAACAAGCAGCTTGGTTTGTAAAAAAATACGATTAGTTTAACAACTGCAATCAGAATTAATTGAAATAATATTGCCTTGAAAATGTTAATTTTATAAGTCAAAGTAATTTATTAACAACTCTAAAATTACAGATTTTCTCCTAAAAATAAGCGATTTTAGTTGCTAGACTTAAACTCAAGTTATGCTAAGCTAGTTAATAATCCAAAAAATAAAAAATGAATTTATGTATAAAATCGCCCTAGATATTAGAAAAATCGGTAAAAAAGAAACCGGCAGTGAGATTTACTTTGTAAACTTAATAAAAAATCTTTCCAAGATCGATAAAAACAATACTTATTTTTTATGCACCGATTCTTCCCACAGCGAAGCAATCGCTAGAAGGGTTTTAAAAAAAATAGGAAAAAACTTTAAATTTAGAACTTTAAAGCCAAGCTCTAAACTGTTCTGGACCCAAAAAGCCTTGCCGCAATTTTGCAAAAAAAATAAAATCGATTTAGTCCATGTTGAGTACATAAGTCCGCTTAGACTTCCCTCAAAAACTAAATTGATTACCACTATCCACGATGTTTCTTTCAAAAGACACGGAGAGTTTATTAAAAGATTGGATAGAATGATCTTAAATTTCTTTATCCCCAAAAGCCTAAAAAAAGCCGATAAAATAATCAGTGTTTCCCGGTTCACCAAAAAGGAAATTCTCGATATTTATAAATTCATACCTTCCTCTAAGGTTAAAGTGATTTATAACGGGATCGACGAAAAAAACTTTAAACCCAAAAACCGCTTTGATAAAGAGAAAATAATTTCTTTGAAAAATAAATTTTCCTTAAAAAAGAAATTTATTTTAAATGTCAGTTCACTTCAACCAAGAAAAAACCTCCCGGCCCTGATTAAAGCTTTTAGAGATTTTATCACTAAATACGGAGATGAAGAGACCATTTTGGCCATCGGCGGCAGGAAAGCTCATAATTATGATTATCGGATTGATTATTTTTTTAGAGATCCCACTTTAAAAAAAAGAGTGAAATTTTTGGGTTACATAAAAGACGAAGAATTACCCATTCTTTATTCCATGGCCTCTTTATATGTTTCTCCCAGCATTTACGAAGGCTTTAATTTACCGCTGGTTGAAGTAATGAAAAGTGCTGTTCCAATTATCGCTTCAAACCTGTCTTGTCATAAAGAAATTTTAGAAGACGCAGGAGTTTTAATAGATCCTTTTGATAGCGAAAAATTTAGTGAAAAAATCCATCAAATGCTAAGTGATGACAAGCTTAGAAAAAAACTAGTTAAAAAAGGCCTGGAAAGAGTGGAGAAATTTAATTGGCAAAAATGCGCTAAAAATACTTTAAAGACTTATCTGGAATTTTTAAATTAATCTTTATTTTTCTTATAAATTTTATTCATGTTCCTCGTTTTTTTTGGAGAAAAAATTTAAAATTTCATTTTCCAGTTTGTTTTCCGGAAAAAGATTTTTTACAACAATCCTAATAGTTACGGCAGTCTGAACTAAAACTGTTTCGGCAAACAAAGCCACCACCCATTCCTCAAATTTCAACCAGCCCAGCCCGCTAAAAATTAAAACCAAACTCATTGCCAGAATTTCGCCTGATAAAAGCCAAAAAAGTTTGGTGGCATAACTTCTTCTTAGTTTTCTTAATCCGTCAAAATAACTTATTAAACTGGTTTCTATAGAATCGGATTTTTCAAAATCGCTTCGCCTTTCGCTTTTTTTCTTAAATTTAAATTCCGCTTTTTTGACCATAATTCTTAACTTAAATTAAAGACAGACTTTCTAATCTAACCACAGCCGCTTTGGGAGAAACAGTGAAAAAATTAGCCATTTCATCAACATCTTTTTTGAAATCCCAGAACTTCCGGGTTAAATGTTCCGGCATCAAAAGCTCTGCGGCAAACATATTAGCCTGAATTTCCCTCCTAAGCTCAGCGGAGTTTTCATAATCGGTTAAAGGTTTTCTGTAATCCACAATTCTTTTTTCTTTCTTGAGTTTTTTATGATGTAAAATTGCATGAGCCAATTCATGAGCTATGGTAAATCTTTTTCGTCCTTCATTGTCCTGTTTGGAAACATAAATGCTTTTTTCTTTATCTGAATCCACTGTCATGCCTGCAATATCTTTATCATCGAACAATACTTCATAAACTTTATAACCTTGCTTTTGAGCTAATAAAGTAACATCAATCGGTCTGTCTGTAGGCAACCCGCTATTTAGCAAAACATCTTTTGCTTTCTTTTTTATTTTTTCCGAGTCCATTTTTTTAACTTTTTGCTTGGCCATATTATTTAATTAACTCTTTTTTGAAAATTAGATACAATAATTTCGTCGACCCATTTTCAAAAAGTCCTTTATCAATGGGATCTTATCTAACTTAAATATAATACAAAAAAGAATTTTTGTCTAATTTTAGCAAAAAAATTATCTTTAAAAAAAATTCTCGAATTATAAAATTAAAAGATCAGCTTTGTCTTAAAATCCAAACCGAAAATAATCTCTCCATATCTTATAAAGCTCCGCAGTGGCGACTACATCCCTTACATTATACTCGGCAATTTGGCGATAATAACCTCTGGTAAAGAGTTTGGCTACATCATCGCCTGCCACTCCTTCCTGTTTTGGGCTTTTAATTCCAAAAGCCCGACAAGCCATATGAAGTTTGGGACGACTCATTACAGCCCCGTAAAAAGTCAATTGATCCATTAAATCAACATGTTTGGCCTTAGGGTCTTGACTGCGGTAATAACGATTACTCATAATATTTTTGGTGGGTTTTACTTTGTTGGCAGCGGAGCGGATAATTATGTATGGAACATCAAAAGACTGTCCATTATAAGTGACAAATTCATCGTATTTTTCAGCTACTTTCCAAAAATTTTTCAATATTGTTTTTTCCTCCAAAGGAACAAAGTCAATATTGTTTTTACTGAATTTTTTTAATCTTTTTCTGGGCGATTGAAAATATACCGCTCCTTTTTTTGTATCCGGATTTAAAACCGCAATAGACACAATTCTGCCGGTAAACGGCGAAAGGCCTAATCTTTCTTTTACTTTGTCAATATTTTTTTTATACTCTGTTTCGCTCATGGATTCGCGTTCAATCCAATAAGTCAAAGCTTCTTTTGTGTTTTTATCCATTTTGTCAAAATCTTCTCCAATGGTTTCAATATCAAAAACTAGGCTGGACATTTTTGATTGTTTAAAATTTAAAATATTTTTTTTAAAAACCTAATTGTAGCCGCAGGAACAAATAAGACTAAATCTTGTTTTTTAATTTTCTCTAAAAAAAACTGATCAATTTTTCTTAAATTAAGCCAATAAGCCCCGCCATTGATAATTATCATTTAAATATTTCCCCTCTTTAAAACTATTAAACTTTAATTTGACTCTTCTTTTACTTAAACCATAGCAAAAAAATATGAAAAAAAACAGAAAAAAAGATTAAATTTCTCTAAAAATTTACCAAAAATATTGCTTACAGTTTGAATAAAATCATATATTCTGTATGATAATGATAGTTAAGTGCTGGATTTAAAAATACCTAAAATAAATAAAATATTTTTGCGGGCTGTGGCGCAGTTGGCTAGCGCGTACGCATGGGGTGCGTGAGGTCGCGGGTTCAAGTCCCGCCAGCCCGACCATTAAAACTTTTTGGACAAAACTCAAAGCTTTTTTAAACAATAATTTCTGGCCTGAAGGCCAGAAATTACAACTGCGATTAAACCCTATTAATTAAAAAATAAAAAATAAATTTAAAGAAAGGAGGTGAATAATATGAAAAACAAAATAAAACTTTTAAGCCTGGCTTTTATCATTTCAGCGATTATTTTGGGTTGTGATAATTCACAAATGCCTCAAGAAGAACAAACAGATAGGCAAGATCAGAAACAGCAAGCGCAACCAGAAATGATGCAAGAGCAAAAAGATATGGAAATGGCGCAAGAATCAACACCTGAAACCGGCTATGTTGACATTGGTGTCGAAAAAGCCAAGGAAATGATTAAAGAAAAAAGCGATCTAATCATTGTTGATGTTTCTCCAAAATATGACCAAGGTCATATTCCTGGAGCAGTTAACTATTATGTTGGGGATGGCTCCCTAGACAAAGCAATTCCGACCCTTAATAAAGACAAGCCTTATTTAGTCTATTGCCATGTGGACAGCGCTTCCATTGCCGGGGCCCAAAAATTAGTAGATGCCGGTTTTACAGAAATTTATAGGCTCAAAGGAAATTACAGTGCTTGGAAACAGGCCGGATATAAAATTGAAAAGTAACTCCTTTATTTGTCGCTTTTTTTAGGCTTTTCGGAATTCGAATCTGAATACCAGTTAACCTTTCTGGTAAAAAACATAATTGCCGCCAAAATAATAAACAAACCAATACTTCCAATTAAAAGCGAGGTCTCCTGCATCTGTAAAATTATGTAAATAAAGACATAAAGCAAAGTCAAAACCAAACTTATCATTAAGGAAAATTTTATTTTTCCCAAAACACTTTTAGAATAAAAACCGATTAATCCAATAGTTGCAACAGTGGAAGCAAGATAAGCCCAACCAAAACTAATGTATTCGCTAATAGATAAAAGCAAGGTAAAAAACAATACCAAAGCCAAACCCACCAAAACATACTGAAGTGGGTGAATTCTGATTTTGTTGATGGTTTCCATAAAAAAGAAGAACAGGAAAGTCAAGGAAATAAACAAGATTGCGTATTTAACAGAACGCATAGTTTTTTGATAATGATCCACCCCAACAAGCAATTTAATTTTAAAAATGGAATTAAATACTAAATCCACATCCTCTAAAGCTCCTTTCCAGCTTTGAGGGTAACCTCTGTTTAACTGCAAAATTTTCCAATTAGCGCTAAAACCGGAATCATTCACTTCTCTTTCATCCGGAAGAAAAGCACCGTCAAAACTCGGATAAGGCCAATCAGAGTTAACAGCTACATTTGTCTGCTTTCCAAAAGGAAGAAAGCTTAACTCTTTACTCCCGTTTAAATCCAGCTCAAAATAAAAATCATCACTCTGATCAGTATCTTGTAATGTCAAAGGCACCCTGGTGCTTATTCCGGAAAATTTATATAAACGGTTTTTAGGATTAAAAATAACATTACCCTCTTTATCGCCGATTCCGGGATTAAAATCAAAATCGCGGTTATTCCATTTTAGCTTAACAGTTTCATTGATTCCCCTCATATCCGGAATAAAAACCGATATAACGGCTTGATCTGCTAAAACATTTTCTTTTTTTATATTATATTTTTCAAAATTAAGATTTTTAAAATCTCCGGAAAAAAACAGCTTTGAGTTATAAGTTACTATTTCAAAAATCCCCCGTTTTAAAATCTTTGAATTAACATCCCCTTTAATGTCTAAATTGTTTGGCAAAAAATTAATATAATCTGTCTGGAAAATATGCTCCCCTTTTTCGTTTTGACCCATATTTTTTTTATAAGGCACCGTTAAAACCGGGCCGGCAAGAATTTGATCCTCTCCCCATTTGGATCCAACCTCCTCGATTGCCTCGTACTTTCTTTCTTGTCTTTCTTTCACCATAGTTTCCACCATGTTGGCCAGGATCAAAAAAACCAAAATTAACAATCCTCCAATCAGTAATTTTAAAGAATTATTTTTATTGTTTTTCATGACAATTTTTAATAATTATCCGCATTAAGCTTAAATCTATTTTTTTAAAAAAGCAAGCGATTAAAAAACCCTTTCCAATTTCTATAAGCATAGTATAATTATTATCAGTTATAATTAAAATTCTAAAATGAAACAAAATCTGAAAATATTTTTTACAGGGTTCGCCCTTTTTTTAATTGTTCCAATAGAAAAAGCTTTGGCAATCGCTGTTTGTCCGGTTTGTACAGTAGCAGTAGGCGCTGGAGTCGGCCTTTCCCGCTGGATTGGAATCGATGATATGATTTCCGGAGTATGGATTGGAGGACTTACTGTAACTGTTATCATCTGGCTTTTAAACTGGCTGAAAAAAAAGAAAATTGAATTTTCTTTTAAAAATCCAACAGTAATTAGCCTAACCTATCTGCTTTTAATTCTTCCTCTTTATTGGGCCGACATTATGGGAGCTCCTTTTAATCAATTTTGCGGAGTGGATAAACTGCTTTTGGGAATTTTAACAGGCAGTTTGATTTTTTGGCTGGCTATAAAACTTCATTATAAGCTCAAGAAAAAAAACAATAATAAATCTTATTTTCCTTTTCAGAAAGTCGTTATTCCGGTTTTATCGCTTGTAATTTTAAGTTTAATCTTCTACATTATTACAAAATGCGCTTAAAAGTCTTTCAAGAACAAGTTGCTGTGACAAAAATTATATTTTTTGTAAAAAAGCAAAAATTTTTCTAAAGCCTTAGTTACACGGGGACATAAAAAAACCGCGTTTAAAAAAAATTACCAAATAGGCAATCCCTAAGTTTTATTAAAAATTAATCAGATTTTTCTAACTTATGAAAAAAAATAAAGCCTCTAAAAATCCTTTCAAAGATTTAAACGAATTCGTGGAAAAAGTGGATGAGATGAAAAAAAAAGATAAAATGGATTTATCAAGCGATCAGGATCTTTCCATTGCTATTATGAATCTGGTAAGTATCGAGGAGCATTTCTTCTTTACCGCTGTTAAAACCGGAAAAGACGATTACTATGATCTTTTGGCGGAAGTGCGCGAAATTAGAAAAGAACTTCTAAAAAAAATTATTAAGGACTATGAAGGGGAAGTCTGGTGTATTTCCAAACATCTTTTAGCCGCTTCTATGAGAGTAATGGAGGTTGGAACAAAGCTTCTGGGCCAGGGCAAGAAAAAGCAAGCAAAAAAACTTTTTCAAAGATCTTTTGACTTATATTCGCTTTTTTGGGGTGTTAATATGGAAATAATTGACACCGGAAAGATCAAAAAAATCGGCAAATTTCAAATCAATAAACATGATAAAAAAAATAAATCTTCAACATCTAAAACAAAAGAAGTTAAAAAAAATTCTCAAAAAAACAAAAAACAAGGCATAACCGCTAAATTGGGGGCTTTGGTTAAAAAAGCTATTGACTGTTGTATAGAGTAAGTTAGGCCGGACAATTAAGATTTTGAAGTCATAGGGGTTTTTTTGTCTAAAACATCTCCTAAAAATTCAGATAAAGCTGTGGCAAAAGGAACGGAAATGATAATACCCACCGCGCCTCCCAATTTGGCTCCGATCAACAAAGAAATTATAATTACCACCGGATTTAAACCTACCGCTTGTTTCATAACCAATGGCACTACCACATGATTTTCCAGCTGTTGAATTATAATAAAAGTTATAACCACCAATAAAGCCTTGATGGGACTGACTGTAAAACCTATTATAGCGGCCAGCAAAGTGGCCATTACTGGTCCGATATTGGGAACAAATTCCAAAGTTCCGGCAATTATAGCCAGGACTAAAGCATACGGTATGCCTAATGATTTTAAAGCCACATAAACCGAAAAACCGATTATTAAATTCAAAAGAAGCTGTCCCTGAAGCCAGCGTCCCATTTTGTTTTGAATTCGTTTTATTAATCCAACCACATATTGTTCATGCTCTTTAGGAGTTAAAATCCTTATGAAACGCTCCAAAGCGCTTTTTTGAATGGTCATATAAAAGGACAAAGAAAAAATCAAAGCCAGATAGACCACTCCTTTTATAAAAGATTCCGCTTGAGTAAAAATACCGTTAGATAAAGAAAGCTGTTTTAAAAAATTTTCTGATACATAACTGCCGGAACTATCTTTTAAATTAAAGACTCTTTTTATAAAAGAATTTTCCGCCAGACTGTTCCAATAATCAGGGATTTCGTTGACCAACTGTTTTAGCTGAGTAAGCAAAAGCGGAATTATTAATGACAAAAGATAGCCCAATCCCAAAAAAACAATTATATAAATCACTAAAGTGCTTAAAATTCTGGGAATTTTCTTTTTTTCAAGTTTGTCCACCAAAGGACTGATAGTAGAAACAATCACAAAAGCAGCAAAAAGTAAAAATAAAATATCGATAACATAGAAAATAAATAAAACAATCAGTATTAAAATAATAGCTCTGATGATCGTACTGGTAGAAATATTTATAGTTGTTATTCTCATTTATTTTCAAAATTATTAATTCTGTTTATAAGCTTTGGTGGAAAATAAAAATTGCAGTAGTTGATTTTTAAAAATTCTCTTATGTTACCTTGGTCTTTAGCCACTATTTAAAAGAATGAATGGCTTTTTTTATTAAAGAGTTACTTTTAACCGGACCGATTACAGCCAAATTAAGATTTTGAGGTTTAAACAAATTTTCAGCCGTTTTTATAATATCGGCTTTTTTAACTTTATCAATTTGAGCAAATTTTTCGCTTAAACTTTCTATGTTTTTTTTCAAAAGCATTTGGCTACCATAATACATAGCCTGCGAATTAGATGACTCCATAGCAATCAAAGTTTGGCCTTTAATATAATTTTTGGCTTTTTTCACCTCTTTGGCCGTAAATTTTCCCTCAACCATTTTTTTAAACTCGGCTAACATAACCTTTAACGCTTCAGCTAAGTTTTTAGTGTCCAGTCCTGCCTGGCCGCAAATATAACCGCTATCCAGATATAATTCCACATTAGAATTAATATAGTAAGCTAAGCCTCTTTTTTCTCTGATCTCACTGAAAAGTCTGGAGCTCATACCTCCTCCTAAAATTGTGCAAATAATATTTAATTCATATCTTCTTTTGTCAAACATATCAAAGGCTCTAAACCCTAATATACAATGACTTTGATCGGTTTTTTTGGTTTTGATTTTTATTCTGGGTCTTTTTTGATCTTGTTTAATTTTTCCAAGCTTGCTTAAAGCTTTTTTTGAGCTTTTTAATTTGGAAAAATGATCAATTACTTTTTTCTCAATCCTTTTATCAAATTTTCCGCTAATGCAAAGCACGCAATTTTTTGATCTGTAATTTCGGTTCTTAAATTCCAACAGATCTTTTTTAGTAATTTCTGAAACTGTTTTTTTATTTCCAATAATATCCCGGCCCGCCGCGTTTCCACAAAATATTAAACTTTCAAAGATATCGTGAATATGCTGCATAGGCGTATCTTCGTACATATTAATTTCCTCGATAATGACTTTTTTTTCCTTTTCTATCATTCTTTTTTCAAATTTTGGATTATTCAAAATATCAAACAGCCATTCCAGGCCCAAATCAAAATATTGATAACCTACTTTAACATAATAACCGGTGTACTCCTTACCTGTAAAAGCATTATACTGACCCCCTATCTGATCCAGGGTTTCGGAAAGCTCTTTAGGAGTCGGTCTTTTTTTTGTACCATTAAAAAGCATGTGCTCTATAAAATGAGAAATTCCCATTTTATCTTTTTTTTCATATTTTGACCCAACACCAAAAAGAGACATAATGGTCACGCTTTTAATTCCCGGAATGGGAACGGTAACAAGGGTTAATCCGGATTTTAATTTTTTTACCTTATACATTTATTATTTATTTCTGCTTACTCTGATAAAGCCTCCGGCAGAGATGGTTTCAATACCTTTCTTTTCCAATTTATCCAAAATTAAATTCATACCCAAAGAATCAGAGGCGACATGAGGGGCTATAACAGTATTTAATAAAGCCTTTTCCGCCTTTTTCTTATGTTCCTCGCTCAAATGCATAGCAATCACAGTTCCTATTCCCGCATTGGCTATTTTTTCATAAATTTCTACAGAACCTTCGGTTCCACCGGTCATCTCGGTTATGGCAATTTTTCCGGCCCGATTTTGTTCCTCCCCGCTATAAAGTCTGGGAGCCGAACCTCTTTTGGTTGCTTCCTGGTACTCCGGAATATCCAATAATAAATCCAGAATATCTTTAACATATTTTGGTTTATGTTTGTCAATCAGCTTTCTTATAAAAGTTGCCACGCTGTTATCCGCCGGGGTGTGAACATTGATAAAATCAATTCCCAAGGCTGACGCCGCATCCACGCTAATATAAGAATTAGCGGCATGCACCCCTCTTGAAACTTCAGAAATTCTTTTTTTTAAAAGAGCTTGAGCAATGTTTATCGGCACTCCATACATCTCCAAAACATCGGCCTGCAATTGCATAACATCATCCAACCCCTGCAAAGCCCGGCCAACCGGATGATGAGATATAACCAAATCAGCCCCCAATTCTTTGGCTAAAAGTATTTCCGCTCCGGTAATATCAATCCCCACCAGAACCTTTTTAAAACTTTTTCTGCCGCTATCAACATGGATACGGGTGTCGGAAAAAGGATTGGTTAATCTTTCCTTGTCAAAAAGTTTTTTTCTTTTTTTATCTAATTTTTCATAGTTTTTCTTAACTTGCTCTAAATGTTCCTGAATCAAAGGTTTAGATCGAAAATCATTTTTGATTCCTTCATTGATGCATAATTCATAAATTTGTTTAAGGTTCATAAAAAAAATTAATAGTTAACTTAGCTTGATGATTAAAATTAAAAAAGTTAAAAAAGCAAATCAAATTTTACAGATTTAAAAAGCCTGTCTTTTGGATATTAGCAGGCGGAATTAATAATGGCAATAAAAGTCTTGTACAATACAACATGAGCCCCAAATGAAATTGCATTCTAATACAAAATGAGCCCCAAATTGAGACTCATTTTGCTAGAATAGGTAGAATATGATTCTATGACAATCAATATGAATGATTCACATATTACAAGTATTTCACAATTAAAAAGATTTTTGCAAGCTTCAATCAATTTCGATTTTAAGGGCATTTCCCAAAAAGAAAAATATATCTGGACAGAACATACCTTAACTAAATTTAGATACCTTTCTTTGAGAAAAAAAATAAAAATATTGTAAAAAATTATCTTCATGAAATGACTGGGTGTTGTGATGCTCAACTGACAAGATTAATTGCTAAAAAGAAATACTTTTCCTACTAAATATGATCCTAAAGATATTGCTCTTCTAGCGGAAACTGATAATGTTCATAATCGCTTATCCGGTAGAGCCACTAAAGAAATATTCCAAAGACAATATAATAAATTTGGAAACAATAATTTTAAAAAATTAAGTAAAATTTCTGTTTCACATATTTACAATTTAAGAGAAAAAAATCAGTATAAATCAAAATGTTTAATCTATTCAAAAACTCAAGCAATTCAAGTTGCGATTGGAGAAAGAAAAAAACCAAATCCAAAAGGCAAGCCCGGTTATATAAGAGTTGATAGTGTTCATCAAGGAGATAAAAATAAAGACAAAGGAGTTTGTCATATAATGCCACTGTTCAAATTTATAACAACAAAATCGCTTATCAGGTCGTCAATAAGGATAATGTATCTCCGTGATTATTGAAGATAAAAACATTCATGGCTTAAATAAAACCATGTTTGAGGCGCTTTGGGGAAACCTCTCTCAATAATTTATTTTTTTAACACTTACAGGAATGACATAAAAATCATCGGAGCAGGACCAACAATCATAAGCCGTATAATAATTCGAGCTCGCTTTGGATTTTATTTCCACTGTTAATTTATACTTGCTGTCCAAAGTAAAATAAGTCCAATCAAATGGAATTTTCCTGCTAGTCTCGCTCAGATCTACCGCTAATTCTTCTTGCCCGCATTCAAAACTGTTTCGAAATAATTTTTGGAACTCTTTATCTTCAACCGAGAACTTGATTTCTTTGGTAGAAGAATCTTTAAATTTGTTTAAGTTGTCGGTGAAAACCAGATGATCGGGATTGCATTTAACGCAGGAGGCGCCTTCGGGGCAAGGGGGGCAATATGAAATATAGGCTAAATATGCTTCGATAGTATATTTACCGGTTTTTTTCAAATTATTAATCTCCTTTATGCTCAAAACGGGATAATCATTGTTTCCTTTCTCGAAATCACTACCTATACTGTTGGGCCCGAAGGAGATATTTTTTGCCGAATCGGCATTATCTTTCTTCTCAAGAAGCTTTTTTTTATAATTTATAAGTTCTGTTTTTACATTTTTAAATCTAGTTAAGGAATCCGCACAGGATTCGCATTCGTATTCCAAGGAGGAAAGGGGGTTTAAAACTCCTACTTCATGATTTTTTTCGCCATAACCTACGATAACGGAAGAGAATCCGGCATCCATTAAAGGGTACTCATGATATACCTCCTCGCGTAGATCAAAAAATTTTTGTTTATTTATCACATAATCAATTAATTCAAGGAATTCTTTTTCCGTAAGCTTTGCCTCGTAATATTCCAGCAATTTATCGTTTGAGCCAAGACGATCCTCCCATTCAACCACTCTAAAAATTGCCGTCGGAGTTACCTCTATAACCTCTGTGCCTCCGGAGACCGGCCCCCAAGATGAATAACTTTTGATATAAAAACTTTTTTCCATCAAAGCAGGATTTTGGGTGTTTTTATCTTGGATATCCTCTTTGTCGTTTAGGCCTTTTGTGGAGTTTTGATGAAGGTTGTTTGGGAGTCTTTTTTCTGAAATTTGCTGATTTGGTTTGGAATTTTTTGTTTGATATATTAGTATCGCAACTGCAAACAAGATCAATAAAAAGACAAATAAAATTACTAAGCCTGCCATTAAAGCTTTGTTGGACGATATAGAAAACCCAGATGGAGTATGTTTTTTGAAATAATCCATTTTTTTAAATTATTAAATTATAAAATATATTTTTAGCTTCTATTGGTATGGATATTTATATCGATTAAGTAAATTATCTTGTATTATTAGGTTTTTTCATTTTACCATTTTTGAAACGCTTCGGAAAGGAGCAAAAGAGATAAAATAATTGACGGTTACCTTTATTTTTGCTTTTATATGAAGCAAGCAATCCTTGTTGTGTTTTTTTATAGTTAAAGAATTTAAGTAATTATTTTTTACAAATATGAAAAAAGGAATTCATCCCTCTTACGGTCCGGCTGTTATCAAATGCGCCTGCGGCAACACGGTTAGAACCCAATCCAACGTATCCGAAATTAACGTGGAAATTTGCAGCGGTTGTCATCCTTTTTATACCGGAAAAAAGAAAATCGTAGATTCCACCGGAAGAGTGGACCGATTTATGAAACGATTCGAAAAAAGCAAAAGCATGCAAACCCAGAAAACCAAGAAAAAGCAGGTCAAAGAGACAAAAAATGCCAAAGGCAAAAGCACGGGGAAAAAGAAGCAATAAGCTTGACCCTAAATTATAATTTGAATATTTATGAGCGATAAAAAAGCCGATACAATCGAAATTCCTGCCATTATAACCGTCAAGGAATTCGCCGAAAAGCTCGATAAACCGGCTTCGGAAGTGATTAAAGTCCTTTTACAAAACGGCTTTATCGCAAATATAAATCAAACTTTGGATTTCGAAACGGCTTCCTTGATCGCGATGGAATTCGATTATAAAACCGAATTAGAAAAAATCAAAGAATCCGATGTTAATATAATTGCTCCGGAGCAATTGGCCGAGATTTTAAAACAGGAAAAGGAATCCGGTGAGAATTTAAAAGAACGACCCCCGATTGTGACCATCTTAGGTCACGTGGATCACGGAAAAACCACGCTGTTGGATACAATCAGAAAAGCCAAGGTGGCCGAAGGCGAATCCGGAGGCATAACTCAACATATTACATCCTATCAGGTTAAAATAAACGATAGATTGATTACCTTCATTGATACCCCCGGTCATGAAGCCTTTAGTCAAATGCGTTCCAGAGGAGCCGGCATTGCCGATATTGCGATTTTGATTGTGGCGGCCGACGACGGAGTAAAACCTCAAACCAAAGAAGTAATTAAAAATTTAAAAAAAGGCGAAGTTCCAGTAATAGTTGCCATTAATAAAATAGACAAAGAGGACGCTAACCCCGAAATGGTTAAAAATCAACTGGCCGAGGCCGGATTGCTTTTGGAAGGCAGGGGCGGCGATATTCCTTTTGTCGAGATTTCGGCTAAAAATAATTTAAATATCGACAATCTGTTAGAGACGGTCCTTCTTTCGGCGGATATTTTGGAATTAAAAGCTGATTTTCAAAGAAGAGCTTTGGGAATTATTCTCGAGTCTCACCTGGATCAAAGAAAAGGAGCGGTGGCAACCGCAATTATTAAAACCGGATCTTTGAATGAAGGCGATTACATAATCGCGGGCAACGCCGTAGGCACCGTACGCCAAATTCTCGACTACAACGATAAAAGAATAATCAAAGCCGAACCGGCCAGTCCGGTAGTCATTATTGGATTGGATAAAGTGACTAAAGCGGGATCGGTGCTCCAGGTTGAGGAAAGCAGATCGGCGGTTAAGGCAAAAACCAAGCGCTCCAACCTGGACAGTCATTATTTGGATACCGAAAAAAAAGCCGACGTCAGAAAAATTGAAGGCGAATCCGAAGAGCAACAAGTGAAGATTCCCAAATTAAATATCATCCTAAAAGCCGATGTGGAAGGATCGGTCGAAGCTATAAACCAAATTCTGTCATCCATCCCCCAAGACGAAATTATTTTAAACATTCTTCAATCCAAAGTCGGCAATATAACCGAAAACGATATTCAATTAGCAAAAACTTCCAATGCCATTGTGTATGGTTTTAAAACTATGGCTCCGGACAAGATAAAAAAAACCGCTGAAAAAAACAAGGTTAAAATCAAAATTTTCGATATAATTTATAAATTGGTGGAGGATATTAAGGAAGAGCTTTCCAATCTTTTGGAACCAGAAATAATTCGAGTCGACTTAGGCAAGTTAAAAGTATTAAAAGTTTTTAGAACCGAAAAAAACAAAATGATTGTCGGAGGCCGAGTTACTTCGGGAAAAGTAACCAAAAACGCTTTTTTTGAAATTCTAAGAAACAAGGAATTATTGGGCGAAGGCAAAGTCGTCCAATTAAAGCATCTCGAGGAAAATGTCTCCGAAGTTAAATCGGGCAGCGAATGTGGAATCACTTATGCCCCCAAAGAAAAAAAATCCTTCGTGAGAATAGAAGAAAACGATATTTTAAAATTCTATTTAGAGGAAGCAAAAAAAAGAAAAATTGAATAACAAGCTACTTTACTCTTTCTCCCAAGGTCCTTAGATTATAAAATTTAACCCCTCGATCGAATTCATGACCTTTGACCGGAACTCCTTTGGTATCGGTTATTTCAAATCTGATTATATTTTCCCCCGGTTTTACCCTGTTCAGATTAACAATATGTTCTTCCTTATCTTCTTCTATGTTTATTTCTTCCACGTATTCTTCATTGAGATAAACTTTTACCACTCTTAAATTTTTGATCCTGGTATTAAATAACAATCTCAAATTTTGTTCATAATCCGCCATATTAACCAATCTCAATTTAGCTCCGTTTATCGCCGATCTTTTCACCGACCTGCCTTTGCCCTCTTTGGTATCCCAATAACTGCCTTTTAAATCCATGGCCAAAAACCATCCGTCGAGGTGCTCACTTTTGTTGACCCTAAAAGCGATCAGAAAATTATCCTCGTAAACCTTGGTCACATTGATTTCTTGATTAATAAAATCGAGAGTTTTGTTAAAGGCCTCCTGATCAAATTTTTTATCGTTGGACATCGCCTCCTTGGCGACTATGATATATCTAACATTGTAGAAATTCAATATTTTGGTGCCTAAATTATAATAATAATCGTTGATAATCTCTTTTCTCGGCGGCGTGCCCCCCTCCGCAAGAGTATAGAGCAGTTCGGAAATTACAGGAGTGTTTTCCTGAAAATCCCAATTGTCATCAACCTCTCTGGCAAAATCTTTGCCGGCCAGATTATTTTTCCGATGAATCTGGTTATAGATCATGGATTTGGAGGCATAAGAATAACTGCTGGCCGCCGGAATCTCAATAATCGAATAGTTCTCTTTATCCGCTTTGATGATATCGAAAAACCGGCTATAGTTCATACTCATAGTCGGAACAGGAAAACTTAAATATTCCAGAGTGATCAAAGAGATTATCACGACTGTAATCAATTTGGGAACCCTTGCTTTTAACTGCGCTTTATCAATCTTCTGTTTTGTTTTTCGAGTTTTCTTTTTGCCCTTTTTGCCGCCTGTTTTTTTCAATTTGTTAATTAAGAAAAGGAAGTCTTTTTTGCTTTTTTCGAAGCGTTTAAAAAAGTCTTTTGTTTCTTCTTTAAAGCGTTTTACCACAAATTTTTTCAACTGCTTCCAGTTTTTAATTCGGGCTTTTTCTTTTTTAATTCTGTTCTTTTTCCTTTTTTGAATAACCTGTTTTTTCCTGAATTCGGCCTTTTGTCTAATTATTTCGCGTTTGAAGAAGCGTTTGTTTAATTTTCGAATAATATACTGCGCCCCAAAACCGGCTGAAACGGAAAAACACATCAGGGAAATAACATATATCCGGCTCACCGTTCTAATATTGGACCAATATTTTATATTGTCGTAATAAAAAGCCCAAGGCATTTGAATATCCTGATTTATATTGCCCATTGTTATCAAATAAGGACCGAAAGACATCAAGGTGAAATAAATTCCGCTAAAAACAAAAAATAATTTGATCCAGAATCTTCTTTTGTAGTCGAAGAGGGATAAAAGCGATAAAATCAAGACCGTAAATCCTATATAAGTGGATTTTTGACCTAAACTATTCGAAATCGTATTATCTCTGTATCGGTTAAAAAAGTCTCCCCAAATCGGATGATAGGCCTGAGGCAAGATGGGTTCAATGAGATCGGCTGAATAGCGAATAACCTGATCTTTTCCGGCATCAAGATAGTTGTCTTTGGAGTTGGAAATTACAAACAGCGGACCGAATAAAAATTTTATAAAAACAAAAAAGGTTAAAACGCCTATGCCTATATACAGCCAGATCTTCCATTCAACCAGTTTTTCACTGTTTTTAATAAAGAAAGCCAAGGTGAAAAAGACAATAAAGGGGAAGATAAAAGCCAATAACTGATGCTCGGCAAAAGTGACAAAGGCCAGAAACAAACCGGCCAATAAAAAATTTTTAATTTCAAGGGTTCTTAAAAACTTAAAATAGAATAAAACAAAAAAAGGCAGCCATTCGTAATGCATCGTGCCGATATTGGTCGAAATCGCCTGCGAAATATGAAAAGGCGAAAAGGCGAAAATGATTCCCGAAATCATAGCCGCCGATTTATTTTTGGTCAGGTACAAAACTAAAAGGTACATGCCGACCGCGGCTATCAAAAAAGAACCAAGCCACACTATATTATAACCCACAAAATCGTTGGTTAAATATTGGAACCAGGGAATAACCTCGACCGGAGTGAATTTTAGATTTTTTATTTGAAACCAGATGGTGGAAAAAATCCCATGGTCTGAAATAAAATTTTGAAAAGCCAAAGTTTTCCCCCAAACCTGATAGGTATCGGAGTATTTGCCGGGAATTCGGTTAAACAGGAAAAGAATTACCGGAAGCGTGAATAAAAAAGTGTAAATTAAAAAAAAGTTAATAACCTTCTTATTTATCATATTAGAACTTAATTTCCATTAATTGATCGTCTGCTAAATTAAATTTTTTCCTTAAATTTTGGGGATGAATTATCTCAATTATTTCTTCATTATACATTGTTTTTTGAGCTTTAACCACCCAGGCCCTCAAATCAACTTTTAGTCTCTTAAAAGCTGGCTCTTTGTCAATTATACTTTTTATTTTTATAGGATAAATATAAATATCCCCGAATTCCCGATCTCCTTCTTTGAATCCCCTGATTAAAGTCATCTTTTTTTTATTGACATTTTTTAAATAGTTCTTATTGCCCAAGTTAAGATTTAAAGTTCCCGGATAAATTTCTTTTTTAATTACGCTTTCTATTTTATTTTTATAAATCGGCGTATTTAAAAAACTGCCGGCTTTTTTTTCTCCGCTGAAAATTCTTCCCAAAAAACTGTTAAAATCCTTTTTGTAATCAGGCAGTTTTTTCATGCGTTTTATTTTAATCTTATCCTTTTTGATGATCGAAAGCACTTTCGAGGGCAGCTCCTGATCATACCCTAAACAGATTACCTGCGGCTTGATTTTTTTGACGAGCTTTGAAAAATCATCTTGGCTTCCAATTTTTAGATTTTTGATCATTTTTAAATTTTCCAGCTGGCTTAATCTTTTTTGGGCGCTTATTTTATTCAACTTGTTGTTGTTTTTATCGTGAGCCACAATTACGAATAATTCTCCATAGGCGGAGCATTGGTTGAAAAAATAAATATGTCCGGGATGAAGATGGTTAAAACAACCGCCGCAAATAACTTTCATTTTAAAAGATTAATGTTAATATTTAGATATACCTGTCTGCGATTCAAAATGTGTCTTAACTAAAATTTTAGACATCTTTTTGCCTCATCGCAAATAATTTTAAATTTATGCAGCCATTTCGAAAAAAAATTATTTTTTTAATTGTTTTTTCTCTAATTTTTTTAGGGATTATTTTTCTTCTTGATAAAAAAAATCCGGATAATGACCTTAAATTCATCAGGGATATTCCCAGAAATGAAACTGTTGAAACTAAAACTGATAAATCTTCCGATTCGGCAATAGCCATTAATTCCCAGGAAGATAAAAAGGACAACTCAAAAGCCGAAACTGAAACCTCAGCTAATGATAACCGGGAACAAAAACCAAAGCTCCCTAAAAAAATTATTAACGACGCTCCCTTCGTTCCTCAAGCCCCTTATAAAAATTGGGACCACCTGCATAACGAGGCTTGTGAAGAAGCGGCTATTATCACGGCTCATTTTTATCTTTTAGGAGAGGACAAAGTGGACAAAGAAGCGGCCGAGCGTGAAATCCAAAATCTGGTCGATCGTCAAAAGCAAATTTTTGGAGAACATCGAGATATAACGGCTCAGGAAATGGTTGACCTGGCCGAAAACTTTTATCAGGAGGAATACGATTTAGTCGAAAATTATTCTTTAGAAAAAATAAAAACTTACTTGGCCGAAGGATCGATTATAATCACCCCCGTTGCCGGACGCACTTTGGAAAACCCCTATTTCAAACAACCGGGACCCTTGTATCATGCTGTTGTTTTGATAGGATATGATGAAAAAAGAAAAGAGTTCATCACTCAAGAGCCCGGCACCAAAAGAGGAGAGAAATACAGGTATTCCTATGACGTGATTTTAAATGCTATCCATGACTTTCCAGGCCAAAAAGAGGATATCCTTAGTGGCCAAAAAATTATTATTGTTGTTTCAAAATAATGATAAAAAAAATATTAATTTTCAGTTTATTGAGCTTATGCTGCGGCTGCGGCTGGATCGAATCAAGAACCGTGGAATACAAGTTCGAAAGAAGCAATGAGGAAACCGAAAAAATAGAAGTCAAGAGTGATCTTCCCGCGAATTTCGAAACGGATTTGGCAGTATCGCCCCACATAAAAAACAATTGGTATAAATACGAAAATAAATTGCTCCAATTCAGTTTATATCATCCCAAAGATTTAAGAGTGATTGAGAAAAATCCTTTTGTCGACCTGGTGGAGATTGATTACAAAAAAATCAATGATTTCCTATACGAAATGTCAAAAGACGCCGGGGAATTTTCCGGTTACCGTATCCAAATTAATATTTTAACCAATCCCGAAAAGATAGCCATAGAAGATTGGTATCAAGATTTTTATAAACAGCAGCAACGAAAAAATCGAAACAAGCCTTTGCCTTTGCCCAAATCCGGCGAAATGACAAAAATCAATAATCTTTCGGCTTACAAAATTCAAGTCGCCAACAACAGTCATGAAGAGAGACGTTATTTTATAAAAAACGACAGCATTATTTATTACATCACAATTATCAATCGAGCCAATGTTGAAAAAGAAAGCGAGGAAAACGAGAATCAAATTAACGAAATATTGAATACTTTTAGCATAATTGAAAAATGAAAGAATCCAAGGATCGAGCTAAAAAAGAGAACAATAACAACACCAATTTAATTTTTTTAATTGTTCTTTTGCTCTTTTTATTAATCGCTTTTATTTTATTGGATAAAAATAAAAAGGGATTATTGGAAAAAATGCAAAATGAAAAAATGTCCTTAAATTATTTTGCGATTTTGAATTAGTAATGATATTCTAAAATTCAAAAGAAGTTATATTGATTTTTTTAATAAAAGCCTGAGACTAACATCAAATCTTAAAGTATTATCAAAGGAAGAGTTTAAGAAAAAATTAATATAAGTTAAGGGAATTTTAATGAATTTTTAAAAATTTAATTAAAAACCTTATCAAAAAATTAACTTTTAAATTAAAAATGTGGAAAAAACAATAAAAAATTTAGCCAAAGCTTTTGTCGGTGAAAGCCAAGCCAGAAATCGTTATACAAATTATGCTAAAGCAGCTAAAAAAGAAGGTTACGAACAAATAGCGGCCATCTTCCTGGAAACCGCCGAACAGGAAAGAGAACATGCCAAATGGTTGATGCGAATGATCAACCAACTAAAGCAAAAAAACGATGGCGATTATAAAGAAATTGAGATAGAAGCTCCGGTTCCGACCATAATGGAAGATACGGCAACCAATTTGAAAGCGGCAATTGAAGGTGAGAACTACGAGTATTCTTCAATGTATCCCGAATTCGCAAAAACCGCCCGCAAAGAGGGACTGGATAAAATTGCCGATCGACTCGAAGCCATCGCAAAAGCTGAAACCCATCATGAAGAGCGATACAAAAAACTGCTAAAAGAACTTGAAAAAGAAACTTTGTTTGAAAAAACCGAAACAACTACCTGGATTTGTCGAAAATGCGGCTATATGCATGAAGGAGCAAAGGCGGTCGAAGAATGTCCCTCCTGCGGTCATCCTCAAGCTTATTTTCAGCTTAAATGCGAAACTTATTAATTCAAAGCCCTTCCGCAATTATTTATATCTTTTATGATTCAAAAATCCAGGCTCTTTGAAAACGGAATTTCTTAAATCAAAAAACCGCGCCCTGCGCGGTTTTTTGATTTGATTTTTTTTATTAAATCGTTTTGTATAAAATAAACAACTAATCCCCTCTTGTTTTATTTTTTAAACTAAGTAAAATATTACTAAGCTCATATTTTAAAAGGTTATTCTGTGTAAATTTATTATTTTATTAATTGTAATTTACAAAAAACAAAATATATAAATCCATGAATGTCGATATTAAAAATCATTTTTTTCTTCTAAATCAAATAAGAATCAATGATTATCCCAGCCGAGAGGAAATAGCGGGCCTCAATTTGACTGTTGATTCGGGAGTATGGAACCCGGCCAGAGATCCGGGCAGTAAAATGTTTGCTTCTTTATTGGCCAACTATTCTTATCAGAAAATAGAGAGCGTTTTGGATATGGGGACCGGCTGCGGTATTTTGGCTTTGACTATAAATAAAATAGGCATCTTTAAAATTACGGCAAGCGATATTTCCCCGAAAGCTTTGGATAATACCAGTGCCAATTCCGTTTTTAACAATGCCGGGCATATAAAATTAATCGATTCCAATTTATTTGAAAACATCGAGGAAAAATACGATTTAATCGTTTTTAATCCCCCAATCATTCCGTCGCTTGTCTTGAAAAATCATAATGGCTTAATTTTTAAACAAAAAAGAGTCGACCTTTATAAAAATTTTTTAAAAGATTTAAAAAAATATTTAACCCCTCAAGGAAAAGCTTTAATTTTGGTAACTAAATTTGAAAATTTTGATCCTCTGCCTCCAAAAGCCGTTTATAAGCTCCGCTATCGTTTTAAAGAAATCCTGAAAGAAGAATCCACTTGGGGAAAGTCGAGTATATTTGAAATCAGTCCAAAGTAAGTAAATATCCTGATTTTTATTTTTCCTTATCCTTTTTTTCGGAGATTTTCCGAAGTTCGTCAATAATAGGAGTATCGCCTAAAATGCACTTTTCGTTGTGATAAAGTACCGGAACCGAACCGCCGAGATTCTCCTGACATTTCTCTTCTGCCTCATCATAAAATTTGACATTTTCCTCGTGAAAAGTAACTTCCAAAATTTTGATATCTAAACTTTCCTTTAACTTATTTTCCTGAATAAATTCCTCGACTTTTCTGCAGTGAGGACAGGTTTCGCCGACAAATAAATAATAAAAATCTTTTTTGATCCCGCTGATTGTATCGTAGGGGCTTTCGGAAGCCTCATTTTTTTTCGAATAATCGTTTAATAAGATCAAGCCGATAATAACTAGCACTAAAGTTGCGATAATGGCGATAAATGATTTATTGTTCATAGTAATTTTATCAAGTTAATTAAATTCTAAATAAATTTCTGGTGTTCTCGACTGTTTGCTGTTTTACTTTTTCAACGCCGATATCTTTTAATTGCGCAATCCGTTCGGCAACGTAAAAAACATTTTGCGGCAAATTTCGCTCTCCCCTTTTTGGCTCCGGCGAAAGATAAGGACAATCGGTCTCCACTAGAATTTTGTCCAAAGGAAGGTTTTTAATCACCTCGTCAAACTGTTTGGAAAAAGTTATAATGCCGGTAAAACCGATTAAAAAACCTAAATTTAAAAACATTTTGGCGATGCCTAAATCGGCGGAAAAACAATGAATTACCCCTCTGAGCTCGAAATCATGGTGACTCTCCCTAAACTCGTTTAAAATATCGATCATCTCCAAATAGGCGTCGTTTTCTTTTTGGTCCCGGCAGTGGAAAATCAGCGGGAGATTTAAAATCCTAGATAATTCAAGATGTTTTCTAAACAGATTTTTTTGCTGCTCCTTGATTTTCTGGGCCTGCGGTTCGCTGATGCCCTTGTTATCAAAATAAATATGATAATAATCAAGACCGGTTTCGCCGATGGCTATAACTCTTTCATTATTTTGAGCCAAATCTCTAAAACATTCTTCGTCAAATTCCTCGTTTTGAACGTGAATCGGGTGCACTCCGACGGCACTGTAAATGCCGATCGAGTAATCTTGAGCAATTTCCACGGCTTTCCGGCTAGTTTCAAAATTGCTGCCCACATTGATAACCCAGGCTCCCCTTTTTTCAGCTTCTTGAATGATTTGATCTTTGTCGTCTTTAAAAACGTAAAAATTTAGGTGGGCGTGCGAATCGATGATTTTGGGGCAGGTTTTTTCCATATTGGAATGTTGATTAATTATTCATTCTTTTAAATTTGCCGAATTAAAAATTTTCACTTCTCAAATAAAATTATTTTTTCTAATTTTTCCAAACTGTTAATCATCTTTTTTGAAATATCAGGCATAAACGGCTCCAGCAAGTGGGCGATAACGACTAACCGGGTGTAAACGTTCTGGAGGACGGCCCGGCATTTTGCGGGGTCGGTTTTGGCTAATTCCCAGGGCTTGTTTTCTTCCAGGTATTTATTGCTATTGATTATTATTTTTTCGATGATTTCGGTTACCTTGGTGATCTTGAGATTGTCAAAATGCTTGATGATGGTTTCCTGCGGCGCCTTGAAATGGTCGGTTGAGTCAAAAACAAGCAAATTGTTGGCATCTTGGGAATAGGGGTTGCCGCTGAATTGCACAGCGGGAACTTCGTATTTATTCATCATCGCAACGGTTCTTGAAAGTAAGTTGCCCAGATCGTTGGCCAGGCGGCTTTCGTATCTAGCTTGCATTTTATCGATTGAAAAATCGCCGTCAATACCCAGCGGAAACTGCGAAATGACCAGATAGCGAGTGGCGTCGACTCCCCATTTTTTCACTAATTCTTCCGGCGCGATTACATTGCCTAGACTTTTGCTCATTTTTTCACCGTTTATGGTGAAATAGCCGTGGACAAAAATTTCTTTAGGCGTTTCCAATTTGCAGGCCATTAGGATGGCGGGCCAGTAAATTGCATGAAACTTGATAATTTCTTTAGCCATTAAATGCAGGTCGGCAGGCCAAAACTTTTTAAACTCTTCGCTTTCTGCTCCTTTTCGCCCAAAATTAAGCGCTGTTACGTAATTCATCAAAGCTTCAACCCAGACATAAATTTTTTGATTTTTATCAAAAGGCAGATCGATTCCCCAGTTGACGTTTTCTCGCGTGATGGAGAAATCTTCAAGATTCTGCTTGAACAAACCAAGTACTTCATTTTTCTTGCTCTTGGGCTTAATTGAAATTTCGTCTTTTTCGATTTTTTCCTTAATTTTTGGCAAATATTTGGTTAAATTAAAAAAATAATTTCTTTCTTTAACTAATTTTGGTTTGACCTTATGATCCGGACATCCGCCCTCAACAAGCTCTTTGTCTGTTTTAAAGCTTTCACAGCCGGTGCAGTAAAGCCCTTGATAGTCTTTTTCGTAGATATCGCCGCTGGTTTTTAGAAGTTTGAAAAAGTGCTCGACGCCTTTTTTGTGTTCGCTGCTGGTAGTTCGATAAAAAATATCGTATTGAATATTTAAATTGTCCCAGGCTGTTTTAAATTCGCCGGCAATTTGATCAACAAATTCCCGAGTTTTAAGTCCGTTTTCTTTGGCTTTTTGGGCCACTTTATCGCCATGCTCATCGGTTCCGGTCAGAAAAAAGACTTCAAAGCCGCGGAGTCTTTTGTATCTGGCCATGATATCGGCGATTAGCGTGGTGTAAGTGTGGCCGATGTGGGGATTGGCATTAACGTAATAAATTGGAGTAGTTACGTAATATTTCATTAAAGCTTTTTTTGAATTATTAAAAAAATAGCGTTATTTATTTTTATTAGCATATTTATTGAAATAAGGGAATGTTAACTTGCTAAAGAAACCCTTCCCGGCCTTCCCTTCACAGGGAGGGCCGGGAAGGGTTTTGGATCAAGGCCAGATCCTCCTTATAAAACCTCAGTGAATAATTATTAAAAAATCAAACTCTAGCTGCTTTCACCTCGTATTTTAAAATGTTGGGATCGTCTGTTAGAAGATAGTAATCTTCAATTATGGCTTGACTGATTAGCATTCGATCAAAGGGGTCTTTGTGAATTAGGGGTAGATTTTCGATGTTTTTTACGTGTTTAAAATTAATGTCAATAAAAATAAAATTATTTAACCGGATATTTTTAAGAATTTCGTTGCAGTCTGCATTGAGTTTTTTGACGGATCTTTTTATGACTATTTCCCAAATTGAAACAGGACTTATGAAAATACAATTTTTTTGATTCTTGATTAATGCTCTTTGATTTTTTTTAAGTTTTGAACTGTTTTTGAGCCACCAAAGCAGGATATGGGTATCGATTAATATGTTCATGGTTTGAGATTTATTCAAAGTATTTCATAATATCAGGCGGTAATGGTCCGGTGAAATCATCACTCATCCAAATTTTACCTTCCATGCCTCCCGGCTTTCTCTCTTTTGGCTTTTTGTTATAGGGAACGATTTTGGCGATTGGTTTTCCGGCTTTGGCTAAAATAATAGCTGTATCGTTTTCGACGACTTCTTTTACAAGCTTGCTTAATTTCGTTTTTGCTTCATGCATATTGATGATTTTCATAATATGCTTTTTTTAATTAATAATTTCTAATTTAATTATTTTTTTTGATATAGTTTCCCCGCGTCGCGGGTAAACTATATCGGATTTATTTCTTGGATTTAATATAATTGAAATAATCTAGTTAGCTAGGTTAGCT
>WJJL01000045.1 GCA_014729725.1 Candidatus Moraniibacteriota bacterium
GCCGATGATCCGCAAGTTTTAGAATTAAAATTTTGGATATCGGCTGTTAAGTAAAGTATTTTTAAAAATCAACCTTTTATTTGATAAAATTCTATAACGTTTCCTTCTGGATCTTCTGCCTGAAAAATTAAATAATTTTCAACTTTCTCTAAAGGCATGATAATTTTAGAATTTTTTTCTTTGATAATTTCAAGCATTCTATTGATATCTTCTACTTCAATGTTTGGGACTACATTATTTCCAATGGTTGTTTTTTCGTTATCAGCTGATGGATCAAATAACAGAAGTGAAATGTAATCAAAGTCAAAAGAACTCATCCTTTTATCAAATGATGAAACCGGTGTGTCAAAAATATCTTCATAAAATTTTACTGCTCGCTTCATGTTTTTCACTGAAAGATAAATTGCTTTGATTTGAGGTTTCATATTATTAGATGATTTTTAAAAATATTTTATTTAACGTTTCTGTGTATCTGAAGTTTTTGTCTTTCTTCCTTATTGTAATATAAAAGAAAGGAAAGGCAAAAATTTGGGTGGAGTAAAAGAGAAAATTTGAATATTTTTCCTTAATTTAAGCCCTTTTTCAATTTTAAAATTTGTTTGTCGCTTGACATATAGTAAGTTTTCTGCTATACTAATACGATACTAAGATAGTGTCAAAAGTATAGTACATTCACTTCAAAAATAGGAGGAAAACGAAATGGGAAAAGAGTATAACCTTCACTGGTACGGAGTGCTCACCATCGAAAACCTGCAACAAGTCGCAGACCTGCTCCTTCAGCTTCTTGACGGAAAACGCTACACTTTTGTGGCGGCAAACGAATTTTTTCGCTTCAAGCCAGAGGTCAGGACGGGTCAAACCCTCAGCCACAAGGGAGCCACGACGGGCAAGGCGATCAACGTCTATTATGATGAGAAAGAAAATCCGCCCAAGCACGCAGGTTTCAATGTTGGTGACACTTACGGAGTTTGGGGTTGCTCGACTAATCTGGCAACGGATGAATACGACAACGAATTTAACAACCCATACTTCGTTTTTGAGTACAACAAGGTTACGATCACTCACCGCGCGCCCGCTGGGCACTTGTTGTACTGGGTTGTTGCGATCGAACAAGATTAGAGCAACCCCAAAGCTACACCACCGTCATGTCTTCGGACCTCTGGCGGTGTTTTTTTAAAAATTGAAAAAGGGCTTATTAAAAATAAAGAAATATTCAAATTTTCTCTTTTACGGAACCAGATACACAGTGTTAAGTGAAGTTTTGCCGATTCATAAAATTTACTTTTGAAATTACGAATCAACTTTTTTAATTGCACAAATATTTTCTTTTCTCGTTACAAGGCAAAATTTCATTTAACGTATCCGAGTATGCGAAGTTCGCTTTTCGGATTTATCGATTATTATTTGAATTATCTCATTACTATTTTAGCTGGTTTTTGCTTAAATTACCACTAAACAGAGAAAAGCGAATTTGGGAAAAAGGCGAGCCGAGCCTTTTTCCGCATACTCGGTGTTAGGCGAGGGTGAGCGGAACGGAGTGGAGCGAAAGCGCAGCGCCCCCGTAGCGTTTTCTTTCAAATTATTTTTTGCGGTCGTGGGCTTGACAGATTAGCTGTTATCTGCTATACTAAACGTCAATAGTGAGAAATCTTTATTTAACCCAAAAAGGGTGGTTTCTCGCTATCGCGAGGATCTGCTCTTTACTAAACTCAAAGGAGGTAAAAAATGGCACACAAAGAGTTGAAAGGTGATCGTTGTCCAAAGTGTAATGGCAGTGGAAGCGTGATTGCTGATGTTGGCGGATTTCATGCCGAAGTGGATTGCCCCGATTGTGCAGGTACCGGACTGGTAAACAGCCCAAACGCTTGCAAAAAGTGCAAAGGGTCTGGTAGCGTCATCGTTGATGCTGGTGGATTCAATGTCGAGGCAACCTGCGAACATTGCAATGGCTCCGGCTTGGAACCGCTTTAAACACCGCAAAAGCAGATCCGGTTCAATCGCAAGGCGTTGGCTTATATAGCTGACGCCTTTTTCTTATATGAGCAAAAAATAATTTGAAAGAAAATGTCGCCTAACTCCCTATATCCGAACCTCCAAATTTTTTATTATAATTTAACAAAAAATTTAGAAGTTTTTTATACCCATAAGTATAGTATGTAGATAATTGTTTAGTCAATTAATTAGCCCTGGTTGTTTTTTAAAAAACAAACTTTTTTCAAACATCCGCTAAATTTCATCTTTCTTAACTTCTATCCTCAACTCATCCAAGACCTCTTTACTCACCTTTCTGGGAGCGCCTAACATCAAATCCTGTCCTATGGCGGTTTTGGGGAAAGCCGTCATTTCGCGTACATTAGGTTCATCCCTAAGCAACATAAGCAACCTGTCTATTCCTTGACCTAAGCCGGCATGCGGAGGTGGACCGAATTTAAAAGCCTTCATTATGGGGCCAAAGTTTTTGTCAATTACTTTTTTGCTATAACCCACCGCTTCAAAAGACTCGCTTAACATTTGTCCATCAGTACAACGCTCCCCTCCGGAAAACATCTCATAACCGTTGCAGGCAAGATCAAACTGTCTAGCCTTAATTTTTAAAAGCTCTTCAACTCCCTTTTTGCGAGCTTCTTTCAGCTGTTTTAAAGTACAGTCCGGGTTCGTAAAAGGATTATGACCGAACTGAACTCCGCTGCCTTTTTCCGACATTCCATGAGCCCCCTCTTCCACTGGTTCAAAAAGAGGAAAATCATTAATCCAGCAAAAAGCCAAAATGTCAGGATCTCCCAATTTAAAACGCTCTTGAATGTTTCTTCTGATAATATCCAAAATTTTAGCTGTTTCCGAGGGGTTGTCGGCGGCAAAAAAAATCGTGTCAAAAGGCTCCGGTTTTAAAGATCTTATAAATGATAGATTCAAAAATTTGGCGATAGCTCCGCTAGCCTGACCTTTTTGATCGATTTTAATCCAGGCCAAACCAGGGGCGCCGGCGCCTTTAGCGATCTCGGTTAATTCATCGATATCTTTTCTCGAAAACTCCAAATCCCCTTTTCCGTAAACTTTTAAATTTAAATCTTTTGATTCAAAAGCTTTTTGTCTGGCTTTTGGAACTTTAAGCGCTCGAACATTTTGAGCTTGCTTGAAAATCTTAAAATCAGTTTTTTGAGCCTCCTTGGTAACATCCATTAATTCTAAAGCAAATCTCAAGTCCGGTTTTTCCGTGCCAAATCTTTCAATAGCTTCATTATAGGAAAATCTGGGCAACGGTTTTTGAAGTAATTTTTTACCTTCACCAAATTTGGTCAAAAATTGAGATAAAAAATCTTCGTACATTTGCCAAACATCCTCCTGTTTAACAAAAGCCATCTCTAAATCCAACTGATAATGCACATCTACATGACGATCAGCTCTGGAATCTTCGTCGCGAAAAGCCGGCGCAATCTGAAAATACTTATCCACACAGCTATACATTAAAAATTGCTTGAAAATCTGCGGTGATTGCGGTAAGGCGAAAAATTTCCCCGGCTCCCTCCTGGCCGGAACCAAGAAATCTCTAGCCCCCTCTGGAGCGGGCGCTGACAAAAGTGGGGTTTCTACTTCCAAAAAATCTCTTTCACTGAACCAATTGCGAATAAACAAATTAACCGCTGCTCTAAATTTTAAATTTTCTTTCATCCTGTTTCTTCTAAGATCCAAATATCTATATTCCAGCCTTAGCTCTTCGTTAACTGAAATCTTATCTTTGATTTCAAAAGGCGGCGTTTGAGACTTGCTCAAGATTACTAATTCATGCACCTCAATCTCGATTTGACCGGTTTTAAGTTTAAGATTTTCCATTCCTTTTATCCTTTTTCTAACTAAACCTTTCACCTTTAAACACCACTCGGATCTAACTTGTTCTGCCTTTTGATGGGCCTGTTTATTAATTTTGGGATCAAACACAATTTGGGTAATTCCGTAAAAATCGCGTAAATCCACAAAAATCAAACCCCCATGGTCTCTTCTGGATTTCACCCAACCGGATAAAATTACCTCCTGACCGGTTTGATTTTCTTTTAATTCCCCACAAGAATTCGTTCTAAATTCATTTTTTGTTATTTTTGACATAGTTAAAAATTAAATATTATACGGATAGCGCCGATTATCTGAAAGCTCTTTGCTTCTTACCTGCCGGCAAAGCAATAAGGATAAAACAAACGATTAGCCCTATTCATTATTATGAAAATTATATTTAAAAAGCCGTCCTTACAAATCCAATACTACAATAAACAAGCTTCTTTGGATTTACAAGGACGGCTTTATTAACCGCGGTGCCACCTTTTTTTATTTAGCCGTTGCCGGCCAAACCTCGATAACCTTTGAAAAATTTCAAAAAAATTATCAATTACGCATCTGAGGAATTTTGTAAACCGAAATCTTAAAGCTAAAAACCAAACAAAAGCGTAACAAAAATATTTTTCCAAGGTTGATTAGCTGTAACGGGCTAACCCGGAAAGTTCTACTTGTCCTAAAAGGACTTTCTTCTTTCAGCTAAGCGGTGTTGGCCGCCTCAAAGCTTTTATAATCAAAATTCTTCAATTATACAATTTTTATTACCCTAAAATTTAAATGATTTTGAATTATTTGCAAATTATAAATTTTAGGCTTAATTAAAAAAAACAATTCAGTTTCTTTTAAATTTAACAATAGCAAAAATCAATTAAAAATCAATTAAAATTAATAGGAGTTGGGAAATTAAAGATTAATTGAAGACATGTTTGCTGAAAAATTCCTACTCCCCTCCTCTTTTTTTTATTTTTTAATAAATCGTATGAGTTTTGGGTTATTGAATCAAGCTAATTGCCCGTTTTTTCCCTTAAAAAAGAAATGAAACAGGAGGTTAAATCTGCTTCAAGAAAACCGATTAAACAGCTTTGGCCGTTATTTTTAAGATTTTTCTACTAATTCATAAAAAGTTTCCCAGTCTTTTAAATTCAGTTCTTGAGCTCTGCTTGTTAAAGATTTATTTGACTTATTAAGGAAAAATTTGGCTTTTTGTTGATAAATTTTGGAAACAGCGCCTAAATTATTAATTAAGGTTTTTCTGGGACTGGCAAAACCGATTTTTATTAATTTAAATAAATTTTGAATCCGGGGATCCTGATAATCCAGCTGTTTTTTGAGATTATAAAATCGAATTATCCCTGAATCAACTTTGGGTACAGGGTAAAAACATTGCTTTTTGACAGTTTGAACAAATTCCACATCATAAAAAAATTGCATCAGCAAAGCTAAAAAATTCATTTTAGGAGGTGTGGCGCAAATTTTTTTGCCCACCTCTTTTTGAAGCAAAAAAGTCATTGTTTGAGGTCTGTGGGTGATCTGTAAAAAATTTCTTAAAATCTTTTTGGAAATATTGTAAGGCAGGTTTGCAATTACTTTATAGTCAATTCCGCCGGGAGCTGATAATTGAAAAAAATTCTCCAAAACCGAATCCGGGTTAATTTTTAAAAAATCCTTTTGAATTAATTGAAGCGAGCGGTCTTTATATTTTTCGCTTAAATATTTATAATATTTTTTATCATATTCAATCGCCAAAACGGATTGAGTTTTTTTAATCAGTTTATCCGTCAAAATTCCAAGACCCGGACCAATCTCTAAAACCTGATCATTTGAATCTAGATTGGAACTAGAAACAATTTTATTTAAAACTTCGGGGCATATTAAAAAATTTTGTCCCAAATTTTTTAAAGGCCTGGCCTGAATTTTTTTTAATTCTTGTTTAATTTGTTCAACTTGCATAAAAAAATTTGAGGAATTTAAAATTTAAACGCTTAACTAAATGAAATCTTTTAAAAAAATCCAAATTTTACAAAGAGTTTTGAATATGGGTCGAAAAACCGGCAGTGCTTTGTTCAAAAATTGACTAAACGCATAAATCCTAAAATTGAAAAAACTATCCCAAAATGCAGCTTTCAACTTAAATCAAAAAGCGCGTTTAATATGTTTTAAGACTGCCTTTTTCTTATACATTTTTATTAAAATCACATCAAATCTATATTTCCCGTCAGGGTTAAGTTTAGATTGATAAATATATCTTTTGGCCATAAATCTTATTTTCCTCCTTTTAGTAACTGAAACAGAGGAGCTTATAGGCTCTAAATATCTTCTATTATTTAAACACCTGGATTTTACTTCTACAAAAACCGTACAGTCTTTTTCTCTGGCAATAATATCGATTTCCCCTTCCTTTTTTTGATAATTCAGTTTATCTATCTCAAATCCTTTTTTGATTAAATAAGCGACCGCTATTTTTTCCCCCGCTTTTCCTTCCTTTCTATTATTGAATTTCATAATTTATCTCCTACCTGCTTACTTTTGAATCTGAATAATAAGTGCGCTAATTATTTATTTGTCTCAAACAAATAGCACCATAAACAAAATAACAGAAAATTATAAATTTTTTTTAAAAAAAAGATGAAATAAAAATCAAATCAAGATTTTTTAGTTTTCTTTTTAACTTTCCATCCTTTAAATTTCCAGAAATACTTAATCCCGGATAAAAAATGAATAAAAGTCATTTTATTGAAAATCAAGCTAAAAATACTTTTGGAAGCGCTCATCTTGGTATGATAATGAAACATTTTCGCTTTAGGGTGATAAACTATATCAAAACCGGACTCCCAAAAACGCCGGCACCAATCCACATCTTCAAAATACATAAAGTATCTTTCATCCATTAAGCCAACTTTCTCCAAATTATCCCGACGAAGCATCATAGCCGAACCCATCAACCAGCCTTTAATTTTATTGGGCTTTTTATCATTGACTTTTACTTGAAATTTTTTTAGCGATTTTTTTCCAAAAAAACTTCTCCCTAAAAAAGTCCTTCTATAAACAATAGTCAAAGGAGTATAAAAATTAAAAGCCGAAACTTGACGGCTTCCGTTAAAATTTAATAATTTAGGGCCTAAAATACCCAAATTTTTATTTTTCAAAGCATATTTATATAAAATTTCTATAGAGTCTTTTTTGATTATAATATCCGGATTAAGGGAAAGAATAATAAAACCCCCGGATTTTTTAATGCCATAATTTAAGGCTTTGGCAAAACCTACATTGTTTTTTAACGGAATATACCTGAATTCAGAAAAATCTTCCAACACCAAATCGCGATTTTTCTCATTGGCTTCAATATCTATAACCAAAACTTCAAATTTAAAATTCCCGGAAAATTTTTCTTTTATGGCCTCCAGGCAAAGTTTTAAGATAGGAGTATTTTTGTAAGCGCAAATTATTATGGAGATGTTTAGCTTATTTTTTTTATTGAGATTGGTCATCCCCGTTTTCTTCTTCATCTAAATTTTGCTCAAAAATTGTTCTACATTGTTGATGAATTCTATCAAAATTATCTCCTTTGGGAAGTAAAATATAAGAACCATTATTCCCGGAATAAAGAAGACCGTCTTTTGAGTTATCCAATACCATTCTGGTTATTTCAGGATTTTCCATCTTTTTAAAAATATCATAAAGTTTTTCAATTTCTCCCATTTTCATATCGGTCTTAATATTATTCCCCACCACTGATATCATCTCATTAACTTTTCCAAAATCCGATAAAGTGCCCTTGCTAATAGCTTTAGATTTTATAGCCAAAAGTACCTGTTGTTGTCTCCTGGCTCTGTCAAAATCAGAAGAAGCAAACCTGGCCCTTGAATAACACAAGGCTTCTTCTCCATCCAGATTAACATCGCCTGCCGGCAAACTGAATTCACCCCCGCACTCCTGGCCCTCGACAAATTGCTCGCCTTCATAAAAAGGCTTTTCAAGATGAACCGTGATACCGTCGAGAACATCAACAATTTCCCTAAGAGCATTAAAATTAGTGGCAACTCCATAATGAATGGGCAAACCAGTCACATCGCTCACTGCTTCCTTCATAAGTTTGAGCCCTCCCCCCTCTTCTTCTCCTTCTCCGATAGGATAAACTTCATTTATTTTTCTGGAATAGTTTTTGCCCGGAATTTCCACATAAAGATCCCGGGGAATGGAAATTAAAGCGGCTCTGTTCTCTTGAGGCCTAATAGCCACCACCATAATGGAATCGGCCAAAAGACTGCCTCCGGGAATATTCTGACCTCTCATCCCCGCTACCACAATATTAACTTGACCGTCGGCCATAGCGTCTAAATCTCCAAACCAGCCCCCAAACAAACTCCCTCTTTGAGTGGAAATACTGCCGGCTATACTGTTAATCTTAAAAATAATCACCAACCCCACAATTATTCCAAATAAAAAAACCAGGCCAAAAACTTTTTTAAATTTTTTACTTTTAGAATTAAATAATTCCTTGGGATCTTCTTGATCTTTATTTTTGTTTTTCATAAAAATTTTACTTAAAAAACCTTTTTTAGTTTGATGTTTTTCTTCATCTTGTTCTTCCGTTGTTTCTTCTGTATCTTCTTCTTCCTGTTCTAAATCTTCCTGATCTGATTTTTGGTCTTTATCAGAATCAGAAATTTCTTTGGAAGGAGTTTTTTTGTTCTTTACCTTGACTCCAAATTGAGAAATTTTTTCCTCGATTTCTTCATCTTCTTTGGAGCCTGCTCTAAAATAGGGCATATTATAATTTTAGAAATTAATTTTTTATTTTTAAAAATCTTCCTTTAATTAACGGGAAGAAAAATAAATTAACTACTGCGATTTTATTTTTTAAAAAAAATCACTCGCCTTGTACTATTTTTCAAAGCTTCTTTAATAAAAGCCGCTCCAAGCCTTAAAATAAAAATCATAAAAACTTCGACCTTAATTAAAAGCACAAAAACAATATTGTCTTTAGAATAGTGCTTAGTTAAAAAATAGTAAAGACCTTTTGTCCAAGCCTTTATTCTTTTAACTTCTTTCCAGGTCCTGGCGCTTTTGCCGTGAAAATGAATAACTTTTATTTTGGGAATAAACAAATGTTTGAAATTCTTTTTGTGAATTCTATAACTTAAATCCGCATCGTTAAAATATAAAAAAAACTCCTTGCTCTGATCAAAACCGTTTATCTCTCGAATTATTTGAGTTTTTATCATTAAACACGAGGCCATGGGCTGATCAACAAACTGCTTTTTATCATAACTATAATAATTTTCATGCCAGCGGCCGCCTGTCAAAATATCCCACAAAACATTAAAAGGCGTTGGAAAAGGCCTAAGACTTTTTTGCAAGTTCCCGTTTGGATAGACCAATTTGGGAGCTACGGCGCCCACTTGCTTTTTGGCTTTTTCAAAAGCCTCTATCATCTTTGATAAAACCCCGTCTTTAACTATTATATCCTGATTTAAAAATAAAATATATTTTCCTGTTGCTTTTTTAATACCTTGATTATTAGCTTTGGGAAAGCCGAGGTTTTTTTGATTTTGAATTAATTTAATAAACTTTTTTCCAAACTTGTTCTGTTTTTGATTGATGATCTCTATTGTCGAATCTCTTGAAGCGTTGTCGACAATTATCAATTCAAAAAAAACATTTTTTTGTTTCAACAGCGAATCAAGGCATTTTTTTATCACTTTTTCACCATTCCAGGAAACTATAATTATCGATAAAATCGGCTTTTTATCTGGATTGTTGGAATTCATATTTTTTTGTATAATTTACTTTACGATTCTTTTGTCAGCATTTAAAATTACAGCTGGTTTTAAATATATATTAAAAATAAAAAAATAAAATGCAAATACTTCCCCTTGAAAACCCGACCACCTTAATTATTATTCTTGTAATAATCACTTTATGGAACATCCCCTGGAAGGCTATGGCTCTTTGGAAAAGCGCCAGAAAAGGTCAGATTGGTTGGTTTATCTTTTTTCTTCTTGTTAATTCCATTGGCATTGCGGAGATTATTTATTTATATTTATTGGCCAAAGTACGAGTAAAAAATTTGGAAATGAATCCGCCCAAAAAAAACAAAGGGAATTCAAAATATATTCGAAGAGACAAAATAGTTTAAAGCCCCTAAATTTTTAATTATTTCTAATAAATCTTTTTCTATTTTTTTTGGATTTTTTCATAAAAACCTGCTTCATCTTAGAAAAATCCTTCATATTTACCTCTTTTAACAAAAACAAAATTATAAAATAAATCACAAAAAACAAAACCGCATAAGGAATAAAGCTTAAATTAGGAAAGTCATTAATTATCAATTCTTTCCTGAGCTGCCAATTAGGAAGAAGGACTTTATAAAAAAGAACCGATACCGCAGCCGCCCCTACAAAGGATCTAAAAATGGTAAGATAATTTATAAAATTGCCAAATATTCTTTGAGTATAAAAAATCGAAATAGTCATTAATAAAAAAGCGGTTGGAATAATGGAAATAGCGGCTCCTAAAATTCCAAATCTGGGTATTAAAATATAATTAAGTCCCACATTTATAACAACCCCGATCCAGGTTAGATAAATAGAAGTTCTAACATTATTGGAGCCGTTTAAAATAAAACTGCAGATATAATAAACAGTAAAAGCCCCGATACCTACAACATAAAATTTTAAAGCAAAATTTCCAGGGGAATAATCGGAAGAATACAGCAGCCGGATTATCTGATCGGAAAAAATAATAACGCTTGCCACAGCCGGAAACAACAGAATAAAAATATAGCGCATTGATTGACGAATCACCTCTTGAGCCACCTTTACGGTCTTTTTTTCCAAAATGTTGGAGATGGTGGGAAGCAATAAAATGGCAAAATTAGAGAAAAAATAGAAAGGAATTTGTCCAATCACCATTACCGTATTATAAATTCCCGCCCAGTAATCTTCACCCGTAATCTTTTTCACCAAAAAAATCCCTGCGTTATTCAACAGCTGATAGGCTACCATAAAAATTACTATCTCTATTCCAAAACTAAGAATTACTTTTAAAGGAAAGTTGCCTTTTTGGACTAGATCAGGATCTTTTTTCCTGTATTTATCAACGGTAAAAGAATAAAGAAAAACAAAAATGGGAGCTAAAATATAACCGATAATCGCCCCGGTTACGCCAAAAAAATAAGCTAAACTAACGATTGCCGAAACTCTGGCGATAGATCTGATAGTTCTTTGAGTGGCTTGCAAGCCGAACTTTTTCAAACCGTTAAAATAATTATTATAAAAACTGGCACTGGCAAAAGCGGGGATAATCAAGGTGGAAAGTTTAATATAGGGAATTAAACTCTTATCTTCCAAAAATCCGGCAATTAAGGAAGCGGAAAAATAATAAATAATGGAAATCACAATAATCAAAAGCAGCTGGGCCAGAGCCGCTTTTTTTTTGATAATTTTTTCTTTTTCAGGGTATTGGGAAATATATTTGGACAAAGCCTTGGGTACTCCATCGCCGACAAAAAAAATCACTGTCATAGCCAAACTTACGATTATGCTATAACGCCCATAATCCGATGGATCAAGCATTCTTCCCAGGGAAGAATGAATTATATACCCGGAAGCGATAAAAAAAATCTCGGCAATGTTTATTATTATAAAAGACCGAACTAAGGACATTTTAAATAAATAATTATTAATCAACCAAAATCTCCTAGTAGAACATTTTTATTTTTTGAAATACTGGGACATTTCTAAATTGGCTTGACATTTAAACACAAACAACCAATTAACTAAAAAACAATTTAACTTAATTTTTCAAATTTTTTTCTAATTATATTTTTTACGATTTCTTTATCTTTGGTGGAATCAACTTGAAAAAAATTCAATTCTTTCTTTAACTGTTCAAAATATTTAAATTTTTTTTTCAAATATTTTGCGCCCTGCTCGTTTTTTCTTTTATCCGCTTCCTTATAATCAAGTCTTAAATAAACCGCTAAATCCGGCTTGGGAATTAAGCTTTTTAAAAAAGGCTGGATTTGGGCTTTATTTCTGTTTTCCAAATAATAAATATTTAAAAGATAATCAAAAAAATATCTGTCAAAAATCAAAACATCGAATTTCTTTTTCTTAAAAAAAAGAAAAATTTTAAAAATAACTATATCTATTAATAAAGCTATTTTTCGAAGAAATATTTTAAAAATACAAGCCTTTTTCACCGATTGGTCCTTTTTGGGATTTTTCTTTTTTTTAAGAATTCTGTTGGCCAGAGAATTTTCAATAATATGAATCTTTTTATACTTAAAATTATTTTTTTCTAAATATTTTTGAAAAAATTTAATCTGAGTAGTCTTTCCACTACCATCCAGGCCAGAAAAAGTAATTATTTTCATTAAAATTAGTTAAGCTTTATTTTTGCAAGCTTTTTTCTGATTTTTAATTATAACAAAAATAAATTTAAAATTGCAATTAAAAGGCAAGCTTGATATTATACACTAATAAACAGTATTGTTTGTTTGATATTTATCTGGACGCCACTGCCCCCCCCTAGGAAAGGTGCTTTTAAAAACAATACTTAATCCAATTAAGCAACTATGAATAAAAAAACAAAACTAGCGGTTTTTGATATAGACGGAACTATTTTTCGAAGCAATTTACATTTTGAATTACTGGATGGACTGGCTTACAAGGGTGTTTTTGAAAAAAAAGCGCTTCTTCGAGTCATTAAAAGCTACAGAGACTGGCTGGATAACTTGGGAACTTATGAGAAATACAAAGAGGAACTTGTAAAAACTTACAGTCAGCAATTAAAAGGCAAAAATAAAGACGCCATAATCAAAATAGCGGGAAAAGTGGTGGATTTTTACCGAAACAGAAAATTCATTTACACCACTAAATTAATTAAAAAACTTCGAAAAGATCACATGCTGTTGGCAATTTCCGGTTCGCCCATTGAAATTGTCAGACAATACAATAAATATCTTAAATTCGATGATGTTTTCGGAACTGTTTACGAAATTGATAAAAATCGTAATTATACAGGTAAGGAAGTTTACACTCCTGTTGATAACAAATCTAGAGTGTTAAAAAGATATGTGGCAGAAAAAGGAATTAGTCTGAAAGGCTCCACCGGCGTTGGAGACACCGCTTCAGATATAACCGCTTTGGAACTGGTGGAAAATCCCATAGCTTTCAATCCTGATTTGAATTTATATAAACATGCTCAAAAAAAGAAATGGAAAATTGTTGTGGAAAGAAAAGATGTTATTTATAAGATACCTCTAAAAAAATAAATAAAACTATGCTTGATCCCGATAAAAATAAGATACCTATAAATATTTTTTTTGATAAATTTTGGAGGAAAACCTGGTTTTTATGGCAACCTTTTGTTACGCTTACAAAGCAATTGGCTTTTTATTTGGAAGATAGAAAAAGAAAAAAATAATTAATGAAGAAGAAATATTTACTATATTCCACCGCGTCTTTGATCGGTTATATCATTGGAGCGGGTATTTTTGGTCTTCCTTTTGCGATACAGCGCCTGGGATTTTTTCCGGGTGTTGTTTTGTTTGGCCTGCTCACCCTAACAACGGCGCTGAATTGTTTAAGTTTGGGAGAAATTATTCTTCGCACCAAAGGACTAAATTACTTCCCCAATCTTGTTGGATTTTATTTGGGAAAAAAGGGTAAATTGTTTGAATTCATAGCCTTAATTGTTAGCGGTTTCGGATCAATTTTAGCCTACTATATTCTGGGGGGAGCTTTCTTAAATTCTCTTTTTGGAAATCTCTTGTCTAAGATGACTCCTGTTTTAAACAATAATAAAGAGCTATTTTTTATTATTATTTTTATTTTAATCGGGGCCCTCTTTATTTGGAGAGGCATTGAAGAGCTTGGAAAAGTTGAATTGATTATGTCTTTGATTCTAGGGTTAATTATTTTAGTGGTAAGCTGGAAAAGTTTTCATAAAATTAATTTGAATAATTATTTTGATTACAATTTTGATCAATTATTACCGGCTATCGGAGTAAGTTTATTTGCTTTGGACGGAATAGGCGGTATTTTTATTTTAAGAAACATTCTGTTTAAAAAAGAAAAACTTCTTGAAAAATCCATCCTTATTTCTTACATAACAGTTTTTATTTTATCCATAATTTTTTGCGGCTCTTTAGTCGGGGTTTTCGGCGCCTCAATTGATCCGGCCGGGGTGATCGGAATCGGATCAAAATTGGGAGTAAGTATTGAAAAGGGAGCCACTTTTTTTGGATTTTTGGCTGTACTTTCCTCTTTCATTGTAGTCGGCTCCTCTTTAAAAAACACTTTTATATTCGATTTTAAATTTCCCGCCTTTTATTCTTGGGTAGTGGTCTGGATATTCCCGTTGATTTTTTATATAATAGGAATGGATAATTTTATCTTATTAATTTCTTTAATTGGCGCTTTTTTTGGAGTTGTAAATACGGTTTTAATTACGATTTTATTAAAAAAAGCCCGGGAAAAAGGAAACAGAAACCCTGAATTTCAAATAAAAACTCCTTATTGGATCAATCTGGTTATTATCATTTTTTATATATTTGGTTTGTTAAGCGAAATAAATATCTTTTTAAATTAGAAATTAAATGATTAAAGCCATTCCCTTTTTTATTAAATCCATTACTTTAAACATTTCCGCCTGGTCGGTAGAGCTGCTTTATTTTTGGTTAATCAAAGCTCCTGTTAATTTTTGGAGGATTGCTCTTAGGATGAATCTGGCTTTTGAAAGTCAATGGGCCACTTATATAACTTTTAGAAACCTGTTTGCTCCTCTTTATCAAGATTATTCAATTATCGGCAGAATTATTGGACCGATTTTTAGAATTATTAGAATATTTTTTGGTCTTATCTGTCACTTAATTCTTTTTATAACCGAAATTATCGCTTTTGCCGTTTTTTGCTTAATATTTGAAGCCGCTCCGGTTTGGTTTATAGTCAATTTGTTTATTTGGAATCAATAAATTTATTTATTCGCTTATGAATGTAAATGACAAAAAAAACTCAGAACTGATTAGCTGTCAGACCTGCCAAGGAGCAGGCTGGATTAATTCTGTTGGAAATCCCTGCCCTGACTGTAAAGGTAAAGGTTATTTTGAAACAGTTAGAGGAGTTAAGCTATATTGGGGTAAAGAAATCAGAGGAATTCCCCCGCTTCTTAGAAAATCGGTAAAAAAAACCAAATCGCTTTTTGAAATTTTAACCTGGGGAATAGGAATTTTATTTTTTACAATTGGAGGAATAAATCTTTTTGACAGTTTAAGAGCCCACAGTAAGCTAAAGCTGGATTTAAATTTATTTTTCGATGTGTTTTTTGCCGGTTTTTCCACTTCAATTTTTTGGCTGGCAATAACTATCTTTGGAATTCTCTATTTTTCCAAAAAAATTTTTAAAAAACCAAAACCCATCGATTTAAAAGATCCCAAATATAATTTCATTTTGTCAAAAGATTTCAGTAAAGAAAAAAAACCCTCTGAAATTGACATTTCCCAATCAGCGGATCGCCGATTAATAATAATCTTACAGGACGCTTTGGATTTGGCTTTTCAAAACAAACAACAACCTAATCTTGTTCACCTGGTTTTTGCTTTATTGAAATCGCCTTCGGTTTATGAAATATTTAAAAAACTGGAAATTCCGATAAAAGAATTTATCCAGGATCTTGCCGGCCGGATGGAAAGCATTAATTTAAAAAAAGGCGAAGCGATTTTAAATCAAAATTATAAAATCTATTTACTATCTGCTTTCTGGCACACGGCAAAAGTTCAGGGAAGAACCATTAAACCGCAAAATCTTTTATTTGCAGCGATTTCAGACCCAAGGTTAAAGCCGGTTTTAAATAAATACTCTCTTCAAAAAGAAGATTTTGAAAATATCGCTCTTTGGAACAAATATAAAAATATCAAAGCTAAAAATTTTCTTAGCAAGAGCTCCTTTGACAAACCGCCCCATCTAATTATGAACAAAAGCTGGAGTGCTATTCAAACCAAAACTTTGGACAGATTCAGTACAGATATCACTGATTACGCCAGAGTGGGAAGACTGTTACCTTTGGTAAACAGAGAAGACGAAATGCGACTGTTGATTAGAATTTTACAGCGAAGCTCGAAAAATAATGTTCTTTTAATCGGAGAAGAAGGTAGCGGCCGCGATTCCATGGTAAGGGGATTGGCCACCAGAATCGTTAAAAACAAAGTTCCTTCAATGCTTTTTGACAAAAGAGTCGTTAAGCTAAATCTGGGCAAGCTGGGAAGCGGAGACGGTAACGCTTTAAAAGCCAGGATTGAAGAAATTATGATAGAAGTGGTCAGAACCCAAAATGTCATAATTTATATCCCTAACATTCACGAACTGGCTAAAGTGCAAAGTTTCACTAATATGGATATTTTAAGCTTTTTAACCCCGCTTTTTTCCAAAAATGTAATTCAGGTGATCGGCGCTACGGAACCGAAAAACTATCATAAACATATCGAGCCCAGAGGAGACTTTGCTCAAACTTTTGACAATATCAAAATAGAAGAATTATCCAAGGAAAAATCCCTCCAAGTTCTTTCCATTCAAATTCCTTTACTGGAAAAAAGCCACAATGTAAAAATTTCTTATAACGCAGCCGAGGAAGCTATTGATAATTCCAAACAGTTTATTCCTGACCGGCTTTTACCTCAAAAAGCTATTGATATAATTTCAGAAGCTATTGTCAGAGCCAAAAATGTTAAGGGATCCGATTTGGTTACCAAACAAGAAGTTTTGGAAGTGTTTTCCGAAAAAACCGGAATTCCGGTTACTAAAATCAATCGCAATGAAGCTGAAGAGCTGCTGCATTTAGAGGAAAAAATTTCCAAGAAAGTTGTGGGCCAGCCTCGAGCGGTCAAAAATACCGCTTCAGCAATTAGAAGAATGAGAGTAAGAATTGGGGAACAGGAAAGGCCAATTGCGGTTTTTATGTTTTTGGGCCCCACTGGGGTGGGCAAAACGGAGCTTTCTAAAACTCTTGCGGAAATTTATTTCGGGGCCCGGGATAAAATGATTAGAATCGATATGAGCGAATTCGCCACTCCCTACGACCTGGAAAGGCTAATTGGAGACAGCTCCGGAAATCTTAACGGACTTTTGACCGAAAAAGTCAGAAAAAATCCTTTTTCCCTGGTTCTTTTGGACGAGTTTGAAAAAGCTCATTCCACTGTTTGGGATTTGTTTTTACAAATTTTTGACGACGGTAGAATAACCGACGGCAAAGGAAGAGTTATTAATTTTACCAATACAATAATTATCGCCACCTCCAATGTAGGGGCTAAAATGATTATCTCAACCTTAAACAAAGGAGGAGGCGTGGATGAAATTAAGCCTTACTTAAAAAACGAGTTGCTTAAAATATTCAGACCCGAATTTTTAAATAGATTCGATGATATAATAATTTTCAATGCCTTGACTCTGGAAAACATCAAGGAAATCGCCAGAATCGAAATCAATAAATTGAACAAAAGACTGGAGGAAGAACAAGGAATTACAGTTAAATTAACGGATCCGGCATTGAAGTATCTTGCCAAAATCGGCCACAGCCCTGAATTTGGAGCTAGATTTCTTAAAAGAACCATTAGGGAAAAAATCGAAGATGCTTTAGTGGTCGGAATTTTAAAAAAGCAATATCAAAGAGGAAGTCAAGTTATAATAGACAAAGCCCAGCTGGCTAAAAAAGAAAATGAATCGATTAATCAATAAAATATTTTAAAAATAAATTTATTATATTTTCCTTTCATTGCTCTTGCATTTTTTATCGAAAATAAGCTAAAATAAAAGAAGGTTAAAATTAATTAAAGTTAACCATAATTAATAACTAAATTTCATAAAATGCCAAAAAAAGAAAAACCTGCTCAAAAAAATCAAGAAAAAGAAAATAAATCATCAACTGGTAATAAAGATATCGAGGAAAATAAAGCTGTTGCCGCCATCGGTTATTTGGGGCCTCTTTGCCTTGTTCCTTTATTGGCCAAAAAGGAAAGTGATTTTGCGCAATTTCATGGAAAGCAAGGCTTGGTTTTATGTATCGGGATTGTAGTTAGCTGGGTTGTGATAATTATTCCTTTTATTGGATGGTTGCTATTCCCTTTATTGGAAATAGCAATCTTGGTTTTTATGATTATGGGAATAATCAACGCCTTGGGCGGAAAAAAAGAAAAACTTCCTATGATTGGAGATTTTGCCGATAAAATCAATTTATAATTTTATTCTCTCGATGCAGACAAAAATTGTATGCACTATTGGACCTGCTTCCAAAGAAAAAAAAACTCTAAAAAAAATGATAAAAGCGGGGATGACTGTAGGAAGAATTAATTTTTCTCATGGAACCCATGAAAGCAACGGAAAAATTTTGAAAAATATCCGCCGGGCATCTCAAGACTTAAATAAAGATGTGGCTGTTATGACCGATTTACAGGGGCCAAGGATAAGAATCGCTAGTGTAAAAAAGGAACTGATCATAAAAAAAAATCAAAAAATATTTTTATATGAAAATAAAAAACCTGATATTGAATTTAAGGAAAAGGTAAAATTTTTGGGCATAGACAGTAAGAATCTATTAAAATATTTAAAAAAGGGAGATTCTGTATATATAGATAACGGGATGATGGAATTAAATGTGGTGGATAAAAAAGCCCAAGGAATTGTTTGTGATGTAGTGGTGGGCGGTAAAATCTTACCCAGAAAAGGAATTAATATTCCTCAAATATCCCCCAAAATGGAAGCTTTTACCAAAAGCGACAAAAAAAATCTTGAATATGCTCTTTCTCAAAATGTTGATCTAATCGCTATGTCTTTTGTTAAAACTCAAAAAGACATTCTAAATTTAAGAAAAACAATCAAAAAAATGTTGCCCGGCGTGAAGGAGGAACAGCAACCTGGTATAATTGCTAAAATCGAAACCAGCGCCGCGGTAAAAAATTTCGATCAAATTCTGCAAGCGGTTGATGGTGTTATGATTGCCAGAGGAGATTTAGCCATAGAAGAACCAATGGAAAAAATTCCAGCGCTTCAAAAAGAAATGATTAAAAAATGCCTGAATTATTCCAAACCGGTAATAGTAGCCACCCAAATGCTCGAATCCATGATGGAAAATCCAAGACCCACCAGAGCCGAAATTACAGATGTAGCCAATGCGGTAATCGATCATGCCGATGCGGTTATGCTTTCCGGAGAATCGGCAATGGGTAAATACCCTGTGGAAACTGTTAGTACAATGCAAAAAATTATCCAATATACTGAAGAAGGTCCCTTTGACGACTTAAAATTGGAAGAAACTCATTCCCAAAAAGAAGCCTCCGATTTATTTGTAGCCAAATCAGCGGTTATGCTGGCTGGAGAAATCGAAGCAAAAAGTATCATAATAAAAAACTCTCCCAAAGAAATAGTTCAAAAAATTTCCAGTTTTAGACCTCAAACCAAAATTTATTATCTGACAAAAAATAGCCACATCGCCAAAAAACTAGCTCTGGTTTGGGGGGTAAGCGCTATTGATGATATTGAAAAATTGAAAGGACCTTATGTGGTAATTGACAATATAGGCAAAGGCAACGGTCAAATAAAATACAAAATCTGATCGGCGCTTATAAGGTCATCTTTATTAATCTTGACTTTCTTTTTAAAATTTAAAATTTCCAAAAAAATATTTTTACCTCTAATTTTTCTTATCCTGGCAGGCAGGGAATATTTTAAATTAATTTTATTATTATTTTTAAAAGGGTTTAATTTAGTTAATACATAATCTCCCACTTCCGGTTTGTCTTTAATGTTTTTTGTTTTTGAAATTTTCAAAGATTCATTATTTAGATAAAGATTAATCTGATCATTATAACCGGTAATAATAAGTAAAGTATTTTTGGAGATATAATTTTTAACATCAATAACTATTTTTTTAATTTCAAATTTAGGATGAGTTAGAAATATTTTTAATAAATTTTTTTCTTTGAGCACAAAAACTCTGCTACCATCCTCAACGGTAAATTCCCCCAACTCCACTTTTGAATTCAATTTCCTCCAATAAGGATTATTTTTGGCTTTAAGCCAAAATCCCATATAAAAACTTCTATTTTCTCTTACTTTCAACTGCATCAAGGTGTTTTTAAAATCATCATTTAAGCCATCTTTCTTAACCCAACCGGGTCTGAAGAATTTAGCGACTAAATTTTAAAGTTACATTTCTTGATGCCGTTCGTCAATATCCATAAATTTGACTGAGTTTTCGTCAAAAAATAAATCAACCTTTCCCACCGGGCCGTTTCTATGTTTGGCAATATGAATTTCAGCTATATTTTTCTTTTGACTTTCCGGATTTTCTCTATCTTCGCGATAAATAAACATTACAACATCGGCATCCTGTTCAATCGATCCAGATTCTCTTAAATCGGAAAGTTTGGGAATTTGAGGTGAACGGTTTTCAACGGCTCTGGAAAGCTGACTTAAAGCTAAAACCGGAACATTCAGTTCTCTGGCCAGCTGTTTTAAGGAACGGGAAATTTCCGATATTTCCTGAACCCTGCTGTCCACATTTCCTCTACCCTCCATTAATTGAAGGTAATCCACAATAATCAATCCTAATTCCTGTTCAGCCTGAAGTCTTCGGGCCATCGCTCTTATCTGCATAATATTTGCTCCGCCTGAATCATCAATAAAAATCGGAGCTTCTGACAAAAGACCCATCGCGTCTCCTAAACGCTGAAAATCGCTATATTCTCCAGTATCGGATAATTTTCCGGTTCTTAACTTCCATAAATCAATTCCCGCTTCCGAAGAAAGCATCCTGTCAATCAACTGATCTTTACTCATTTCCAAAGAAAACATAGCCACCGGCTTTTTTTCCTTAATCGCCGCATTTCTCATAATATCAAGCGAGAGAGTGGTTTTTCCCAAACTGGGTCTGGCGGCCAGTATAATTAAATCTGATTTTTGCATTCCAGCTAAAATTCCATCTATACTTTTAAATCCGGTGGAAATACCTCTAAGCGAATTTCTGTTTTTGTGCAATTCATCAATTCTGTTAAAAGCATCCTCTAAAATATTTTTAATGGGAATAAAATCCTGTTTTAAAAATTTCTGACTCACGGAAAAAAGCATCTGTTCAGCCTCATCCAGTAAAGACTCCACATCCTCTACCTCTTCATAGCCCATCTGGGCTATTCTGGTGGCTGAATCAATCAGTCTTCTAAGGGTGGCTTTTTTGGCGACAAATTTGGCGTAATAATCAATATTGGTCGCTACAGGAACTTCGTTAGCCAATTCGCTTAAATAGGTATTGCCCCCAATCTCTTTTAATTGTTTTTTTTCTTTTAAACGGCCGGCTACACTTATTAAATCGATAGGATCATTTTTTTCATACAGCTCCATCATAGTTTCAAAAATTATACCATTCCTTTTTTCGTAAAAATCAGGCCGACTTAAAATATCGGCTACTTTATTGGCTGCGTTCTCATCTATCAACATTGAACCTATTACGCTCCTTTCCGATTCTAGGCTCTGCGGGGGGAGTCTTAATTGATCCCCTTTTGTAAAACTATTTTTAACATTTTTATCTTTATTTTCCTTATTTTTTTCTTTGGTTTTGGCCATTTTTAGCATTTAATCTTAAAAAAATCACGCTCTGGGAACCGCTAATAAAAATTTTATTTATCTGAATTTTCTTAAAGTCAGTTTTAAATTTTCCAAGGAAATTTTTCTTTCAAACACCACTTTTATCTGAGAAATTTCCAGCTTGTCAGATAATTTGAAATAATAAGCATTTCCAATTTGATTTTTAAAAGCTTTATCCAAATTAAATTCACAAACCAGCTTATCGTTTAAAGAACATGTCCTTACTTTATCTGAATTTAAAGAATCATTATTATCTTTCTCTTGTTTTTGAGTCAAAACCGGTTTTACAAAACTAAAATATTTTAAATATTCCCGCTTATCAAGCTCGATTAATTCTCCTTTATCCACCAAATAATAATTTTCCCCGTCAAAGAAAATGGTGCCGTCGGGGTGAGCCGACTGCAAAGTTAAGGGGTTGGGAGACCTTGAGTGAATTCTGGCTTCTTCAGGATCAATTTGAACAACAGCGTCCCAGTCGTAACCAAGCTGATCAAATATCAAAGGTGAAGAGATCAGGTGCCTATTTGAATTGCCGATTACAAAAACCGCATCTTTATATTCTATTAGAGTTCCATCCAGGAATCCCACCAAATCTCTACTTAAAGGAAGTTTTTTAAATTCCTCCTCGGACATTTCAGGAATTTTATCAATATCTTTAACATAGCTTTTTAAAATGCTTTGACTGGGGATTAACTTTTTTCGACTATCGGTAACAACATAGTAAACATCCAGATATTTTTTAACTTCAAAGTTTCTTTGATAATTTTTTTTACTTATTGGATAAAAATAGGCCGCATATCCTTTTCTTAAAGTCATTTTTTTATCTTGAATATTTTGACTTTCCTCTGCCAGTTCCACTTCCACTTTTATATCTTCAAAATCGCTTCCCGGATGCAGAGAAAAAGAATTATCATTGCCAATAATTAAATTGGATTTATCCAGATTTTCTCGATTGTAATAAAATTTGGAGGAGGGAAAAATTTTTAAAAAAACCAAAACCATAGCGGCTAAACCCGGTAAAATAAAGATCAAAATCTGGATAAGCTTTCTTTTTTTCATAAATTAAAATTTAGCAGTAGTTATTTTTTTTAAATTCCTTAAAATTCAAGATAATCTTCCTGATAAAAATCACTGTCAGTTTCCGGATAATCAACATACTCTCCAATTTTAGGCTCGCTAATATGACTTTCCAGCAAATCCTTGGAAATATCATCGATAAATCGGGAAGGGGTTCCTTTAATCACCTGACCGAATATCTGTCGATTCCGGGTATGGACCAGCCATAACTTTTCCATAGCTCTTGTAATTCCAACATAGCATAATCTTCTTTCTTCTTCCATTTCCCCGGGATTTCTAAGGGACCTGGAATGAGGCAGCATTCCTTCTTCAACTCCGGCAATAAAGACATTTTTAAACTCCAATCCTTTGGCGGCATGCAAAGTCATTAAAGTAACAACATTATTAGCCTGATTGGGGTTTTCCTGGCTAGTGGCCAAAACCACCTCGTCCAAAAAAGCCCTCAAAGCTCTTTCGCCTTCAATATTATTATATTTTTTAGCAACAGACAAAAGTTCCATAACATTTTCAAATCTAATCTTTCCCTCTTCCCCTAAATTCAATAAAAAATTGTCATAACCAGATTTTTCAATAGTTTTGGCAATTAAATCCTTTAAAGCTATCTTTTTGCTTTGCCTGGAAAGTTTTTTGATTAACCCGGAAAAATTTTCTAAAGTTAAAGCTTTTGAGGAATTAATAGAATACTGCTGCGGATTTTTCACAATTTTATCGATTGCTCTAATATAATCGATTTGATTGGTTTGGGCAAAGTCAATAATTTTCTTAACCGTAATTTTTCCAATATTTCTTTTAGGCAGATTAATTATTCTTTCCAAGGCCAATCTGTCAAAAAAATTAGAAATCAGTCTTAAATAAGCTATAATATCTTTGATTTCAGCTCTCTGATAAAAGTTTATCCCCCCCACGATCCGATAAGGTAAACTTTTGTTTAAAAATTTTTCCTCTAAAACTCTGGATTGAGCGTTTATTCTATAAAGAACAGCAAAATCCTTAAAAGAATTCCCTGCTTTTTTGGTCATCTCCAAAATCTTTTCCACAATATAGTCAGCTTCATCCTCCTCGTCAGCGGCTTCATAATTAAAAATAGGTTCTCCGCTGGAATTATCGGTCCAAAGCTTTTTAGCTTTTTGATTAGGGTTTTGATCGATAACATTTTGCGCCGCATTTAAAATATTTTGGGTGCTTCTGTAATTTTGCTCCAATAAAATTATTTTGGCTTTGGAATAATCTTTTTCAAAGTCTAAAATATTCTTAATATTGGCGCCTCTCCAGGCATAAATACTTTGATAATCATCCCCTACGGCAAAAACATTATTATTCTTCCTGCCCAACAAATTTATTAATTCATATTGAGCGTCATTAGTATCTTGATATTCATCCACTAGAATATAAGGAAATCTGTCCTGATACTTTTTTAAGATTTCCTTGTTTTTTTTCCAAATTTTTAAAGTAAGCGCTATTATGTCATCAAAATCCACCAAATTATTGTTTTTCAATTCCTTTTGATAAACCAAATAAATATCCGCGGCCTCTTGTTCAAAATAATTATCACAAAATTTTTGAGCTTGTTTGGGATCGATTAACTTGTTTTTAAAATTGGAAATTTTGGAACTGATAGCTTTAGGATTGAGTCTGTCCAGACTTTTTCCTTGATCTCTTATCAATCTTTTAATTATGATTAACTGATCTTTGTCATCGGCGATATTGAAATTCCTGTTATAACCCAAATAATCGATATCTTCCTTTAAAACACTTAAACAAAAAGAATGAAAAGTTCCTATAAAAGGAAAGTCATTGCCATAAGCTAAAGGCCAAAAATTATTCCTTCTTTTTGACCCGCTCCGGCCAATTAATTTAGCGAGCCTTTCCCTCATTTCAATAGCCGCTTTATTGGTAAAAGTCACCGCCAAAATGCTTTGAGCCGGGATTTTATGACCCTTTATCATATTGGCAATGCGGTAAGTGAGGGTCCTGGTTTTACCGCTTCCGGCTCCAGCTAAAACTAAAACCGGGCCTTTGATAATAGAAACCGCTTGTTTTTGATTTTTATTTAAGGAGTTTATTAAATCTTTCATTGTAAATCTTTAATTAAATGAAATTATGCTTTATAGTTACAATTCTGGCAGCTTAGAACAGGTTTTAAATTTCATAATTTATGCTTGGAGTTTTAAAAAACGCAGCAAAAGCGAAAAAATCTTTTTTCTTGTTTTGCCGCCGGTTTTTAAAAATTTAACCCACAGGAAAATCAAAAAAATTGACAAATTCAATAATAAACAATATTACTTAAATTAACGCTGGATAATTCGCTTAATCTAATCAAGCAGCAATCTTTCCCGGATCAGGCCCGCAGAACTTTCTGATTCAAAAAATAAACTAATTCAACAGGAGCTATTTTAAATACTAACTATGATAAATCTTAAAGACAAATTTGGCAAAAATCCCTTTTCTTTTTTATTGCCTATATTTATTCTTGTGGTAATTGCCATAAAACCGCAATTACTACCTTTAATAATAATAATTTTTATCTTATTCAAATTAAATGAAAAAGTTTTAAAAAAAATCTTAAATTTTAATAATAGTAATATGAAGTATAATTCCCAAAACATCAAAGACGCCGTAACCGAAGCATCTCAGAAAACCAAAAAAATAATTTTTCTGGTTGTAATTTTGATAATGGCTGTAATAATTTTAATAAAATCAATTTCAATTGTAGAAGCCGGTCAAGTCGGAGTTTATTCCTTGTTTGGGAAAGTTAAAGATAAAGAGCTGGGAAACGGCATCCATATTGTAAATCCGCTGGCAAAAATTACTAAAATGTCGATTAGAACTGAAGAATACACAATGAGTGTAGTAAGCCAGGAAGGTAGAAAAAGCGGAGTTGACTCAATAAGCGCTCTTACTAAAGAAGGATTGAATATCGATTTGGATATAACTATTTTGTATAGTTTAAACAAAAAAGAAGCTTCTAAAGTTTATGAACAAGTGGGTTTGAATTATGATGAAAAAATTATTAGACCGGCCATAAGAAGCACTATTCGTTCGGTGGTGGCCAAATACGAAACCAAGGCCATTTATTCTGAAAAAAGAGAGGACGCCTCAAAGGAAATTTACGAAACCCTGGATAAAAAATTTAAGCAAAGAGGCATTGTTCTGGAAGATGTGCTTTTAAGAAATGTAAAATTGCCTTCCAATCTAACCCGGGCCATACAGGAAAAACTGCAAGCCGAGCAAGAGGCTCAAAAATATGATTTTATTTTACAAAGAGAGGAAAAAGAAAAACAAAGAAAGATTATTGAAGCGCAAGGCCAGAAGGAATCCCAGGAAATAATCAACCAGAGTCTTTCTCAAAATTATCTTAACTATCTCTACATAACCAATCTGGAAAACCGGGAGGGAACCATTTATGTTCCCACCAATCCATCAACTGGTATGCCCATGTTTTTCCAAAATAAATAATTTCTACTGAATTTTTTGATTTATTGTTAAATTTATACTATTATACAAAGTCATTTCTGGAAAAATGAGAATTGCAGTAGTTGATTTGTTTTTCTTCAGACTCCTAAATCCAGATAATGCAATAAAAATATGCTTTCTAAAAAATTAAGCAAAATTTAAAATTTGGAATTAAGTTTTAGAAATGGGAAAAAAACAAGGATTTTTTAAAAAATTATTTAATAAAAAAGATGATTATAAAGATAACTTCTCTTCAGGAGGAAATAATGTTTATGACAAAAGTATTTTTTCCCAAACCGACGATTTAAATATTAAAAACAAAGATGTTTCCAAAGCTAAAAAAAACAAGCCATTTAAAATTCTAAACCTGATTAAAAAAATCTTAATTGTTATAGTTTTCATTGCTTTATTTTATGTCATTATTTCAATTATTCTGGATTATAGAGATAGGGTGAAAATCCGAAATCAAAAATTTTTACAAAGAACCCAGGATTTTTCCTTAATCGTGGAAAGGATTAATGTTTTAGATACCGAAAAAAGCCCTAAAAAAGATAGACTTGAACAAAACGAGCTCTACATTGAAGAATTAAAAAAAGAATTAACGAAAATCAAAGAAGCCAAAAAAGAAATTAAAAAAACGCTTGAAAAAAAAGATCAAAATTCCTGGCATTATTTTGGCTTTGACAAAAATTTAGAAGAATTTTATCAAAATGCTTTACTGGAGCTCAACGAATATGAAAAATTTTACGCTTATGAAATTCAAAGCCATCAAAAAGCCTTGCCCTTGTTATATAGTCAAAGCAATCTTCTGACTCGTCTAAAAATTTCTGAAAATAATAAAATCGTTGCCAGAGAAACTCTTGAGTTTAAAAAAGAACTGGATGAAGCGCTGCAATACTTTAAGAAGCTTAAGCCCCCTGAAAAATTAAAAAACTATCATCAAAAAAGTCTTTATTTTTTGGAAAAATATTCCACAATAGTCAATGGTATTTCACAAGGCCTTTATCAAAAAGATGAAAAAAATTCCCATCAATATCAAAAATCAATAAAAGAATATAGAGATTTTATTAATTCAGATAGATCAATAGAGGAATTAGAAGAATTATGGGAGTTTTACTTTGAAAAAATGCATCTTGATTTTAAAGAATTAAGACAAGAAGCTGATGATATTAAATCAAGATTTATTTACGACAGCGCTTATCTTGGAACGCAAAGCGTTCCGATTTATATTGAAGCTTGGTAACCTAAAGATATTTTACCCTAGTCAAGCTATTCTTCTTCAGGTTCCTTTATTGAAAGGTTTTAAAGATTGAAATTTATTATGAAACAGTCTATTGAAGATAAAAAAATTATAGCCATAGTTGGACCGACCAGCTGCAGCAAAACTAAAATCGCAATTAATCTGGCTAAAAAATTTAACGGCGAAATTGTTGGCGCCGATTCCAGACAAATTTACAAAGGTTTGGATATCGGGACCGGCAAAGATTTGGAAGAATACGGCGATCTTCCTTATCATTTAATCGACATCGTTAAGCCCGATTATCGTTATTCTTTAGCTCAATACCAAAACCGGGCTTATAAAGCTATTGATTCAATTTTAAAAAAACAAAAAATTCCTTTTTTGGTTGGCGGAAGCGGTTTATATTTAAATTCCGTTTTAAACGGCATCAGCCTTCCCAAAGCAAAACCTAACCAAAAATTAAGGAAAAAATTACAAAATATGCAAGATAAAGAAAGAATTAAATTGCTAAAAAGCTATAATCCACCCCGAAACTTTGATTTTAACAATCCCAGAAGAGTTATAAGAGCTATTGAAATCTGCATTCAAACCGGCAGTAAAATTTTTAAAATAGCCAATAAAAACCAACCCCGTTATAACAGTTTGGTTTTGGGGAAAACCTTCCCTATAAATCAAATTCGAGAACGAATAAAAAAAAGAGTGGATAAATGGATGAATCAAGGCCTTGTTCAGGAAGTTAAAGAATTAAAAGATAACGGTTTAAGCTGGCAAAGGCTGGATGAAATTGGTTTGGAATACCGGTATGTTTCTTATTATCTTCAGGGTAAAATCGATTACAAAACCCTGATTGATAAATTAATTATCGCCACCGGCCAATATGCTAAAAGACAAATAACATGGTTTAAAAAAGATAAACGAATAATTTGGATTAAAAACAGGAAAGAAGCTCAGGAAAAAATCCGGAATTTTTTATCTTAAGCAAAGAAAGCTTCAATTCTATAAATATATGAAAACCGCTTTGTTTGTTTTATGCCAAAAAAATGCTGGCAAATAAATTAATGACCGCAACGCGGAAAATCTTTTAAAAAACGATCTTGAAAACTCTTGGAAATTATGCGCATAAATAAACCTTGCACTTATTGAGTTAGCGGGAAAAACTAAATTTTTGAATTAAAAAAATCAAGCAGTTTGATTTTGAGCCAAGAATGGGAATCGAACCCATGACCTACGCGTTACGAATGCGTTGCTCTGCCGACTGAGCTACCTTGGCAAGTCTAGCTGTCGGAATTGTTTTTAATCACCTGAGTTTCAAATTTTTCCATATCGCTGTCGCTAAAACGAAGGGTGGAATTTTCTTTATCCCAATAATAATTATCCAATAAAACTATAATTTTATAATTTTTTATTTGCTCATTTAACCATTGATCAAAATCAACCTCGGTTTGAGTGGTTTGTTTTTCATTTTCATCGCTACTTTGATCATCTTTAATTATTTTACTTTGAATCAAAAACTCTTTTAAATTTTTTTTATATAACGCGTTTTTTAAAATATTTTGTTCAAAATAATCGGTTTCAATATTATAAGTCTGCTCGATTTTTTCATCCAATTTTCTTTTTCCTCCGTTTAAATTAGCTATTTTTTCACTTTGTTCTTGAATTTGATCTTGGGTGACAGTTACATTATATTTTTGAGCTAAATCTTCGATAATTTGATTTTCTATCATGTTTTGCAGGGTGTTTTTTTGAGCCACCTTAAAAAACTTTACCCCCTTGTCTTTGGCTAAATCAAATTCTTCAAAGCTGGTCATTACGCTGTTTAAATTATGGTAGCGACGAATCAATTCTACATTCTGCCTGTAATCTTTGTAAGTGATTGTTTTAGTTTTTCCAATTATTACAGCTGGATAAGGTACGGCTTTTGAGGCATAAACCGTCACAAAATTATTCCAATTTAAAAAATAAATTCCAAAACCCACCAATAAAAAAATCACCAAAAGCGCGCTTAAAAAAATCGCTATACTCATTAATATCTTGTTGATTTTAACGGTTTTATTGATCTTTTTAAGCAGTTTTGAAATCTGTTTTAGATTTAAAGATTTCTCGAATTTTTTCTTCTTGTTTTTTTTACTTTTTTTCATTTATAATTTATAGTTAGCGATAATCTTTGATTGTTTTTTTACTGATCAGGAAAAGAAATAATCCCACCATTTTTGGGAATTGGATTTTTGCTCAACTTTTGCCCCCTCCTTATTGTGAACCTGATTGTGAACCTGACCTTGCCCAGATTCCTGATTTGTTTGTTCCGGATCCTTCTCTTTTGCCGGCTCTTTGGTTTTTATCATTATTACCTTTTCTCCTTCTTTTTTAACATTTAATTTTTCTTTAGCCTCTTTTTGAGAAAAACTTAAACTTTTAAAATATTCGATTGATCCTTTCAATTTTTGATTTCTTTGTTCCATTTCCTGAACCTGATGCCTTAAATTCTCCACTTCCTTTTTTATCTTATGTTTTTTATAAATTACTTTAAAAATACCATAACCCCATAAAATTAAAAAACCACAAACAACAAATAAGAAAAACTTAATCCAAAAAATCGAATTGTTATTGTTTTTCATACTAAAATTTAACTATAAATCCTTAAACCCTTAGTGATTGATGGGGGCTGATAATGTTTGGAAATCACTTATTAAAATAACTAATTATCTTGAATTACGAAATTAAAAATCAATTGATTGGCTGTTTCTTAAATTAACTTTGTAATTAAAAGTAATTATCACTGGTCATTTATTTTTTTCTTTTCTTAATTGGTTGATTGCATGCATTAATCCTTCAGGATCTTTTACATTAAAAGCCACTATTTTTCCGCCTTCTTTGATTTCAATAATTAAAGTTCCAATATTAAACAAACCGGCCCAAATCCCTTCTTTATAAATGGCCAAATTTGAAATATCGCTTAACAAAGCTTCAGTTACCATTCTTCTGGTTAAATCTTTTTGATTGATATCGATTACTCTTTCGTCGGTTATAGTAATACAAGTAGAATACCAAACCACAAATTTAAAAATCAAAAAAGCAATACTGAAAATCAAAAGCAATAAAAAAATTATCAATTTCCAAATGCTTTCAGGCATGAAATAATAAAAAGCTCCACAAACCCCCAACAAAATCAAAAATTGGAAAAAACTGCCTGAAAAAGAAAAAATATGCTGCCTTACTACTGCCAGCAATTTTTCATTTTTGGATAAGCTTAAATTAAATAAACTCATAGGTTTAATTATGGCTAGATTATGGCTAGCATTAATGATTGAAACCACTCATTTAACTTTGATTTTCTGTTTTAAAATGAAACTGCTGATCTGAGGGGCAAAATGGCTCTGCTATCAAAATAATTATAACTCATAAATCTTTATCGAAAATCTTAAAAAAGCGGCACTAAAGTAAAAAATATCATACCTAAAAGCAAAATTAAAGCCACCACTATTTTTACAATTTTAAATTTTTTCTTCTTCATAATAAAATAATATCATAATTTTAAAATATTAGTAGGGATTACACATTTAAAAAAATTTCCAAATCAGGGAGTTTAATTTTTTTCAAACATTTCCCAATATATCTTAAATCAGGAAATTAAAGGTCAATTGATTTGCTGTTTTGTTTAAACCAGACTGTTTCAAGAAAAAGTGATTATGGCTCAAATAACAATAAACCAAAAAAGGAGTTACGAATTTAGGTAAATTTTTAAAAAATTTACCAAAACCGTAACTCCTTTTGTATTTATATTTATTTTGATGTTTTATTAGCGGATTGTGATTGCGACTGGGAAAAAGCCAAATAACCGGGAACAATCAAATTAACAATCGGCACCAAAGTAAGTACCCCCCACCAATTTGGTTTTCCAAGTCTTTCCGCAATTTTCATCCAGCTTATAACGTTAATTACCAGCATGGCAATTCCGGCGATAAAATTTACTACAGGAATAAACATTCCTACAAAAACAAGCGCCAACCATGGAGACATTTTAGCGACTTGAAGCTGTAATACAACATTGGCAACAGGAATCCAAGCCATCCAGGCATTGTTTACATTCAATCTTTTGGCGATTTTCATTAAGCAAATAGCATAATAAACATAAAGGGCAATCCCTAAAATAAGAAATATTATACCAAAAGTAGCAAAAGTAGCCGCAATAGCCCCGGCTGCCGTTGGATCTAACTGTTCTGCGCCACTTGAATATTCATAAGTTGTTGAGTAATCCATTTTTTCACCCCCTTTCACTAAAAATTATATCCCCCTAATTATCTTTAAGTATATTTAATTTTTATTTATAGTAAAGACCTTATTAATTAAGAAAAAAAATAAAAAAATTTCAGGTGGTAAAAAGTCTTTATTTAAAGGGACTTTGCTTAATTAAAAAATTTTTCTATCACCTAAGGAAAAAATTAATGGTTTAAATCCATCTATATTTTTTTATTTTTTGAAAATTGATTAAGTTAATTAAGATTAAAATAACCTCTTTAAATTGGTGCCGCGGGGGAGACTCGAACTCCCATGGGAAAATCCCACCAGTTCCTAAGACTGGCGTGTCTACCAATTCCACCACCGCGGCCTTTACTTTTCTTGAATTTTAATAATACTAAAAAAAAGCTTTAAAAATCAAGTTTTTGAATAACCCAATCCCCTTAATAAATCTCTGAAAAAAAGATAACCCGACCAAATAAAAAGTCAATCGATTAATTGATAAATATTGGCTTAAAAATCTTAATTCCCTAATTCAAAGCAATTTCTACAATTATTTTAATTCTTCAATAATATCAACATCTCCGCTCATACAGTTTCCGTTATAATACAAAACCGGCACAGAAATATTTTGAGGCTTTTCCTTCCCGCATTTTTCAAAAGCTTTTAAATAAATTTTCTGATTAGCTTTTTGAGCAAAAACCTCTAATATTTCAATTTTCTTTTTTTCCTTTAAATTGTTTTGTTCAATATAATTTTCCACCTTTTCACAATGACCACATCCCTCCCCTACAAAAAGATAATAAACTCCTTGGTTTAAATCACTTTGTTGCCCGGATTGGTTGTTGGAGGAATCTTTTTGTTGGACTGAATCATCTTCAATATTATTTTGAATATTGGAAGAATTAAATTTTTTTAAACCTACTAAAAATCCAATCACCAATGAAAGAACCAACCCAATAATCAGAAATTGTTTGTTCATAATTTTAAAAAATTAATTTATTAGTTTAAATATAAAAAAATTGATCTATTTTTCAAAGACTCCTAAATTAACTTAAAAAGATTAAAGCAATTTTTAGTAGTTTGATCGTACACCTCTTGCCTATCGAGTCCTTTAATTTGAGCGATTTTGTCGGCCACCAACTCCACATTATTAGGAGTGTTTCTCTGCCCTCTTTTGGGAACCGGCGACAAATAAGGACAGTCAGTTTCAACCAATATCTTTTTTAAATCAATTTTCTCAATCAGTTTATCATAATCACCGGAAAAAGTAATAATTCCTGTAAATCCGATATAAAATCCTAATTTAAGGAATGTATTTGCAATCTCCGAATTTCCTCCATAACAATGAATTACTCCCCTTAGGTCATAGTCCCCAAAATTCTTTTTAAAATCTTGTAAAATGTTTAACATATCCCAATAAGCATCATTCTTGTGATAAGAACGAACATGCAAAACCAACGGTAAATTACTAATTCTGGCTAATCTCAAATGAGCTTTAAACAGTTCTTTTTGCTTTTTTATCAATTTATCCGATTTCCCGGCTTTTTCTTGAAGTTTTCCCTCTTTTTTAAAAATGTGAAAGTAATCCAATCCAGTCTCTCCCACCGCTATCACCTTTTCATTATTATTAATTAAATCCAGCATACACTGCTCGTCATAAGTTTCATCCAAAACATGAATCGGATGAACCCCCACAGCGGTATAAACTCCATTGGAATAATCTTGAGATATTTCCGTGGCTTTTCGACTCGTCTCAAAATCAGAACCGATATTGATCATCCAAACTCCCGCTTCCAAAGCTTTATCAATCACTTCTCGCCGATCTTTCTCAAAGGCTTCAAAATTAACATGAGCGTGTGAGTCAATTAATTTTAATTTTCCCATTTGCATAATCCAAATTTAAGTTACTATTTTTTAAAAAGCGGTTTGGGCTCGCCTGATTCCAGCTGATTTAACATTTCCTTGGAAATATCCGGCATAAAAGGTTTTATGAGCCGGGCCACCAAAATCAGTCTGCGATACAAAGTTATTAAAACTTTTTGGCACTGAATTTTATCTGTCTTGGCTAACTCCCAGGGCTTGTTGGCTTCAATATATTTGTTGCTTTGGGAGATATATTTATCAATTTTCTTAATCGCTTTAAATATTTTTAAATTATCCATAAAATTTAAAAAACCATCCAAATCAAAATCAAATTCTTTTTGAAAATCTAAATCTTGATGTTTATAAGGATCGATTTTAAACGCTTTGTCTTTAACTTCAAATTTATTCATCATCACTAAGACACGCTGAAGAAGATTGCCCAAATCATTAGCCAGATTAGCCTTATACTGAGCTTCCAGTTTTTCCAGAGAAATATCGCCGTCCTCTCCAACCGGAAATTGATTTAAAATCAAGTATCGAGTCGCGTCTTTACCCCATTTTTCCACAAGGTCGTTAGGATCAATAACATTGCCTATGGTCTTGCTCATTTTTTCTCCATTTATAGTGAAATACCCGTGAGCAAAAACCTGTTTGGGCAAAGGAAGCTTCAAACTCAATAAAATCGCCGGCCAATAAATGATATGGAATTTGGTAATATCTTTGCCAATCAAATGAAGATCCGCTGGCCAGAATTTTTTAAACTTCCCGGCTTGCCTGCCTTGTTTGCCATAATCCAAGGCGCTTATATAATTCATCAAAGCCTCAACCCAGACATAGATCTTTTGGGTTTTATCAAAAGGCACATCAATTCCCCATTCAACGGACTCTCTGGAAATGGAAAAATCCTCTAAATTAGTGTCAAGCAGACTTATTATCTCGTTTTTTCTTTTTTGGGGCCGCACCAAAAGCTCGTCTTTTTTTACCTTTTCTTTAATAACTCCGGTATATTTGGAAAGTTTAAAAAAATAATTTTTCTCCCTGATCAGTTCCGGCTCCACCTGATGATCCGCGCATTTTCCATCAATTAGTTCCTTTTGAGTTAAAAATTTCTCACAACCTGTGCAATAAAAACCTTCATAATCGGCTTTATAAATATCCCCATTTTCTTTTAACTGTTTTATCATTTTGACAACTCCTTTTTTGTGCAATTCACTGGTTGTTCTGATAAAGCTATCAAAAGTAATATCCAAATTAAGCCAGGCCTTTTCAAATTGCCCCGCGACTTGATCGCAAAATTCCTGAGGATTTTTTCCAAACTCTTGAGCTTTTTGAGCAACTTTGGCTCCATGTTCATCGGTCCCGGTTAAAAAAAACACTTTCTTTCCTTTAAGCCTGAGGTATCTAGCCAAGACATCGGCGATTAAAGTGGTGTAGGCGTGAGCTATATGTGGTTTGGCATTTACATAATAAATGGGAGTTGTAATATAGTATTTCATTTAATATTCTTAGCCGACTTAATAATCTTGAATTGGGAAATAGAAATCGATTAATTGCTGTTTCTTAAAATGAAGATCAATTTTGTAATTCAAGGTAATAAATTTTTTCTTTGTATCTAAAATTGAATTTGATAAAAATGATCCGGGGCGATTTTAAAAAATCAAGCCCGAAATTTGCCTAATCGATACTTAGAATTTAAAACTTAAATTCTACCATCAACCTTATAACCCTAATCTAAACACAATTTAATAAGTTTCTCAAATAAACCGAATTAAATCATAAAAATTTAAATAAAAAAGGTTAACTCTTGCCTAGGAAAAAATAAAATTTATGAACAAAAAAATAAATTTTTGTCAATTACCCTAAATTGATTAATTTAAATTAGGAAATGGTTATTTTTTTCCAAAAAAAGCGCCCGCTGCCCCCCCCCCTTTTTTTTTCAGCAAGTAGATCTCTTGTTTTTAAAGTATAAATATCAATTGATTTTAATTTCCCAATTTGCCTTAATTTGTTTTTTTTAAAAAATTTGTTAAATTTAATCAAAGATATAAATAAAAAATATCAATAAATTCAAAATAGCTGCTAAACAAGCTGAATTATTTAATATTGTTTAATTTAATAAATTTTATGCCGCAAATCAGAAAAGACTATGTATTGAACCGTTATGTAATAATCGCCCAAAAAAGATTTGGTCGTCCTTATGATTTTTCCAAATCCCAGCAAAAGAAAAAAATAATTTCCAAAAATAAAACCTGCTTCTTCTGCCCCGGCAATGAAGAAAAAACCCCTCCGGAAATTTCCAGAATAAAAGCAAAGGATAAAGACTGGCAAATCAGGGTTTTCCCCAATAAATTTCCCGCAGTAATTGCCAAAGGGAGTTACAAATTTAAAACAAAGGATAAAATTCTCCATTATTCCAATGCTTTTGGTTATCAAGAGGTTATTGTGGAAACACCTGTCCATAGCCAAAAAATTTCCGATTTAAACCAAAAACAAATCCTACAGCTTTTAAAAATCTACGCCGATAGAATCAGAAAATTAAGCCAAAAAAAAGGTATAAAATATGTTTCTGTTTTTAAAAATCAAGGCAAAGAAGCCGGCGCCTCCCTGGAACACACTCATACTCAAGTAGCCGCTTACAATCTCCTTCCCTCAATTATTGAAAAAAAAGAAAAATTATCAAAAAATAAATGCCCTTACTGCGAAGTTATTAAAGTAGAAAAAAACAGCCCGAGAAAATGCTTTGAAAACAATTCTTTTTTAGCTTTTACCCCTTTTGCTTCAAGATTTGCCTATGAAATTTGGTTAATGCCTAAAAAACATATAATCAACTTTGAGCAACTGGACGAAACAAGCTTGAAAGATTTAGCGGAAATCTTTAAAAAAATTATTGAAAAAATAGACTTTCTAAATATAAGCTATAATTTTTTTATTCAATATGGTATAAAAAACATGCATTTGCAGATTATATTCATCCCCAGAGTTTCCAACTGGGGAGGTTTTGAATTCGGTCCGGAAACGGTAATCAATACGGTTAGCCCGGAAAATGCGGCTAAATATTACAAGTCAGTAGTCAATCAGACAAAAGAGCCTTAACAATTAAGGATAAATTTTTTATTATTTTTACAATTAACAGGTTTGTAGATTTTTTCTGGGTCTTCCGGGGCAGAACCAATTAGAATTCTAATTTCAAAAGCAGAACTGGTTAAAATCAAATTTTAAAAAATTACGAAATTAACGGCTTTTTTAGATAATTAATTATTTTTCAGAGGTTCCCAAGCCATAATCGTATATTTTGTCCACTAAATCAATTTAGATTCACAAACGCGCTTATTAATTTCAATTCTAAATTTATTAATAAAATTTAAAAAATGAAGCTTCTAAAATTTCCAAAAAGTAAAGAGACGCAAAAAAAAGTAAAAAATCCAGGTCCGGCTCTTAAAAAAATTATTCAAAAACTGAAAAAAATAAGAGAGAAAAAACTATACGGTCTAACCGCTGTCGGAGAATTCTTGGTGGATTCAATTACTCCGGAAAACAGCATCGAGGAAGCTGAAAAATCGCTGGATTATAAAGACAGACCCGGAGGATCCCCGGCCAACACCGCGGTCAACTTTTTTAAGCTGGGAATTAGCGCCAATTTAATCGCCAAAATCGGTTATGATTTTAACGGCAAATTTCTTTTAAAGAATCTAAAGCAACAATCTTTTCCCTCTAAAGGAATAGTTAGAGAATACAAAAAACCAACCAGCCGGGTCTTGATCGCCACCGGTACTGAAGGGAAATTCGATCTTTCCAAAACTCATCGGGAAGCGGATACAAATTTAAGGTATAAAGATGTTGATCAGGAATTGGTCAAAAAGGCTTTTTGTTTGACTTCCGGTATTTTTGCCACCGAATATCCAACCACTCGGGAAACTATTTTAAAAATATTTAAACTTGCTAAAAAAAGAGAGCAGCTTATCCTGATCGATCCGGATTTTAACGGTTTCAGAAGATTCAGGGGTTTTGATCACAAAGAAACTATTATTTCCCCCTTCCAATACTCTTTAAAAATCGATCAAACTCCTGAATACCCGGAAGAGATCTTAAAAAAAATAGATAACTTCATTAAAAAGTACTTAAGACTTGCCGATATAGTTACTCCCTCCAGATTGGATGCAAAAAGATATTTGGGCTCGCAAGCCGTCAAAAATATGTCAAACGAGGATATCGCTAAAAAATATTATGAAATAAGCGATCAAGCGTTAGTGGTTATGACGGTGGGAGCTGAAGGATCGCTAATTTATGACGGAAAAAACTTTTATAACATTCCACCTTATAAAGCTTTTAAATCCCTTTCCACCAAAGGGGCGGGCGATGCTTTTAAGGCCGGTTTTCTGGCCGGTTTGGAACGATCAAGAAATATTTCCGACATTGTTTACTGCGCCGCTTTAGGTAATATAGTAGGGGCTTACTGCACCAGTCAAATTGGAGCCTGGATCCAGTTTCCCGGCCTTGGGAAATGGTTCAGATTAGGCAGAGATCTTTTTAATAAAGTTAAAATATATAAAAAATCATAAATCAATTCTTTATGCCGAAAAATCAACAAAAAAACGAAGTATTCAACAAAAGTAAAAGGCAGCATGTTCTAATGATCACCAATCACGGCTGTCACAGTCCCAAAATTAAGGTTACTATCGACACTGCCGGTCAAAACTTTTATGTCAACGACTATTCAAGAGCTTTATTAAAATTAGGATATAAAGTTACCATTTTAAATCGAGGCGGTTACGCTCACCCGGTTTCTAAAGAAAAACAGCAAGGAATTAAATATTATAATAAGGTTTGGGGAGAAGAGCTTGGAAAATACTGCCGGGTTGTTTATTTGGAAGATAGCTGGAAAAAATTTATCGCAAAAGAGGAAATCAAAGAAAAAAATCTGCAACAAGAATTGGACTTTCTTTTTGATTTAGCCGAAAAAATTAAGCTGGATTTTGAAAAAATAAAATATATAAATTCTCATTATTGGGACGGCGGGATTCTGGGATTAAAACTAAACGAAGAACTGCAAAAAAAACATAATCTTCATATTCCCCATGTTTGGACTCCTCATTCTCTGGGAATTCTCAAACAGGAAAATTACAATAACGAACCCAAAGAAATTATCGAAAAATTAAAATTTCCCAAAAGAATTGCCTATGAAGAACAAATCATTAAAGAAAGCGAAGCTGTTGTGGCCAACGCCAAAATAGTTGAACAATATTTGGAAAAATATCAAAACCGGCCCAAGGAAATCTTATGGTTCCCGCCCGGAGTAGATACTGAACTTTATTATCCCAGAGAACTTAATCAATGCATGGATGCAATCACTCTTTTAGCCAATATAAAAAATATCGACATTGAAGTAATGAAAAAAATCATTGAGGAAAAAACCGTTTTTTTTGAAATCAGCCGCACCCAGGAATCAAAAAGGAAAAAGGTAATCTTAAAAGCTTTTACTCAGATTAAAAGCAAAGACAAGGCGATTTTAATAATGGCTTTAAATAAAGGAAGCGAGGTTTACGAAAACTTAATGAAAATTTATAATAAAAATAAAGAAAAAAACAATTTGATTTTAATCGACAGTTTTATTGAAAGAAATCAGGGAGCTCAATTGTATGCTTTAAGCGATGTTTTTGCCACCGCTTCGCATGTGGAAAGCTGGGGGATGACCTCTCATGAAGCAGCAGCCAGTAAATGCACCGTAATTTCCTCCAAATATGTCCCATCAGTTACCGAAGTCTTAAAAGAACATGCCATTATAATAGAACAAGAAGATCCGAAAAAATATGCCCAGGCCATGGAAAAATTAATCGAAAATAGGGAATTGAGAGAAGAAATGGCTTTTAATGCTTTCGAGCTGGTGGCTAATCATTATTCCTGGAAGGCTTTAGGCGAAAATTTTCTAAAAGATTTAGCCAAGAAAAATATTATTTAAGTTTTAAAAATGCTACAAAAAATATCTTTGGGTCTTTTTTTAGCCGCTTTTATATTTCTAACCGGCTGCGATAAAAAAGACGCCTCAACTCAATCTCAAAAACAAAACGAAGAATTTTTAGCCAGTCTGCCCGATTATAACGAAAATCAATTCCATAAAAAAATTATGGAAATGCAAAATGATGCCAATCAACAAAGTTTAAAAGAAAATGGACAACAAAACCAGGCAACCGCAAACCCGCAAACATCAGAAAAAACAAACAGCCAGGACAAGAAAAACCGGGATTCCCAAGCTAAAGAAGCTGATGAGCAGGAAGAAGAAACATCAAATAAGGATAAAGATAATAATGATGAGGACGAGGAGGAAGAGGAGGAGGACGAAGAAGAAGAGCAAAAATGGGAAACTTATGAAAATAAAAAATATGGTTATAGTTTTTCCTATCCCCAAAATGCTCGAATCAATCAAGAAAAAGACAGCTGTACAACTGTTGAGTTTGAGTGCGGTTTTATCGCGATTAGCCCGGATTCAGAAAAAGCCCGGGATTGTTATAAAATTGAAGAAAAAGCCAAAAAAGAAAAAGAAAAAACCGAATCCATCAATATCGAAGGCGACATCTATGAAGCCCAAGGTAAAATGCTTTATAAAGATGACAATGATTCAGTTGATTTTGAATTCTTACAAATAGAATTAAACAACGGAATGTTTATAAAATACGGATCATGCGACTTAAAGAAAAAAGACATCTCCTACCAACAATACCTAAGAAAAAAAAGAAACCTTATTGGAACTTTAATTAGCTTTGAAAAATAATGAAAACCTTTTTAATAATTTTAATCCTCATTCTAATTGCGGCAGGAGGTTTTGTATTATTTCGTTCCTATAAACAAAAAAACAATTTTCAAGCCGCTCAAAAAACCGACAGCCCCACCGTTAAGGATGATCGGATTAATGAAAAAAACAATTCTGCGCCTTCAATGAATCCCGAGCAAGAAAGTCAGGAGCTATCCAATGTAAACTCCGATAATCAAAATCAAGATTCCAAGAATTTATTAGAAAAAATCCAAGCTCTTGAGATTGTTTTAAAAAACAAAACTCTTTTTAAGGAGCTTCCTCTTCAATACAATAAAATCAAGGGTTTGAAAAAAATAAAACTAATGGATGAAAATCAAAATCCCATTAAAACTAAAGTGGCTCTAAACCAGGAAAATATTGATTTTCCCTCAATGATTATAACTGACAATCTAGAATTTCTCATCTATAAAGGCCCTGAAGACCCTGCTCCCAGCCACGCTATTTTAATTAAAAACAATAATGACGCCAATAAAAATCTGGAAATTATGAAAAATTGGGAACCTTCAATGATAAAGGATCTAAAAAGCTTTATTTTGATCGGGGAAAAATACGACACAGTTGAGATAATTGAAAATCCACAATTCAAAGACAGTAGCTTTTCCGAAAATACGCGTTATTTCAACTTTACCAATGACAACGCGATCTCTCTGACTTACACGGTTAAAGACGATTATATAATAATTTTTAACAGTCTTTCTATACAGGAAGTTTTAAAAGAACATTTAAAAAATCTTTAAATAAAAAATTTAAAAAAAATTTTTACCTTTTAAAAAATAGGTTCCGTAAAGTCTTCGCAACAAAGCCGATTTCTCTTCTTGAGTTTTCAAAAAAAATATGATTTAATAACAAATCTGAGTAATTGTCAGCGACCCGATTTTTTTCTGCTTAAACCTAAATTCTAAAAATTTATAGGTTTTAAGAAAGTTTCCTTTTCTTGTTAAAATTTAAACCATCCGAGTTGAAGCAAAAATCTAATTTGCAAGACTTACACTCCTGATTGATACCGGCTATTATTCTTTAACACCTATAATGATAATTCTAAGAGCATTAAAATTTATTGTTTTTCTGGCTTTCCTGGGAGCTGCTGGCGCTTTTATTTATGAAAGTCTAAATTCTCCTAAATATCAATCGGGTTTTTCCTTTATTTTGGTTAATCAAAAAATCGAAAACCAAAACCCTGTTTCACCAAAATATCTTGAAAAAGCCGCTTCAGGTGTAGGGCCTTATATTTTAAGCGATTCTTTTATCGAATTTATTGAAGAAAAAAACCAACAAAACGATAAAGAAAGTTTAAAAAACATAGATAAAGAAAATTGGAAAGAATCGATCCGGGTAAAAAAGAATTTGGAGGCTAATCTGATTTCGGTTAGGATATTTGATAACGATCCCAATCAAGCTTATCTCAAAGCTCAAGAAATATCTTTTCATTTGGAGGAGGGATTAAATCAATTATTAAACAGTCCACAAATTAAATTAAAAATTATTAACTCTCCCTATCAACCCCAAGATTTCCATTTATCTAATCTAATCATACCAACTGTTAAAGGAGCCCTCTTGGGCGGGGTTTTAGGTTTTATTTTATTTATCTTGTTTGGAGCAAGAGTAGATAAATGGCTGTATAAAAAACCAACCTTACCCTCCCAACCAAGAGCTTATTATCCCACCGGCCAAAATAGAATGATCCAAAATCAAACCCCTCCCTTAACCCGGTCTCCTCAAGAAAAAATCCAAAATCAAAATCAAAATCAACTTCCAAATTACTCGGGGCAAGGAATTAATTTTTATCAAAATCAAAAAGCCTTATCTCAAAAACAGCAAAATCAAAATTTTAAGCCAACCGCTCCGATGGCAAACTCTCAAACTCAATCTTTAAAGCAAAGCCCCGATAATAAAAACCATAAACAAGCAATCAACGATCAGTCAAACAAAGATAATCAAATCAATGAACCAACTCAGCCAAATCAATCGCCCAATCAAAAACAAAAATCCGCAAAGCAAATAGAAGAAGAGCAAATCAAAGAAAGACTAAATCGTTTAATTAGCGGATGATTTTTCTTTTAGCATTCTGGCAATTATGATATACTAAAAGCGTTACTGCTTTTAAAAATTAAAGTTTGACTAATGGAAAAAGCCGCTTTAAAAGGAACCGTAAAATTCGCTATTTTTTTAATAGCGATTCTGACAATTGTATCTATAATTAATTACTATTTTAGAGATCAACTTAATATATTTCTCGATTTTAAACAACCCCCCGCCCCTCCCGTAATCTCTCCTTTACCTACTTCTCAACAGCCCAATGAAGAAATGAATTTCTTTACTTTTGGAGAGAAGTTAGCAGGCATCCAAGAAAAAAAAACCTATCTGATTCTTTTTCAAAATTCAATGGAACTTAGGCCCGGAGGAGGATTTATAGGTTCCTTTGGTACTTTTGAAATTAAAGATGCGAAAATTATCGACAAAAAAATACACAATACCGCTGTATTTGACAGCACCTTAAATAATCCACCCAGCCCTCCTTATATCATCCAAAAATATTTTAATACCGATCAATGGGGAATTCGTGATTCCAACTGGTCTTTGGATTTTCCTACCAACGCGGAAAAATTTTGGGAAATTTATCAATTAAGCTCTCAAAAAAAATTTGAGGAAATCGACGGTATAATCGGAATAACTACCAATATCTTTCCTTATCTTATAAAACAAACCGGGCCCATTACCCTGGAAGGCGTCGAGGGGGAATTTAATGAAAAGAACGCTTTGGAAAAACTGGAATATGAAGTGGAGGTCGGATATGTGGAAAGAGGAATAAAAAAAGAACATAGAAAAAAAATTATAAACACTCTTTTCGATAAAATTTTTGAAAAATTCCAACAAATCGATAAAATACAACAACTAATTATTTTAAACGATCTTAAACAGTTTCTGGACACCAAAGAAATCCAATTATATTTGTTTGATAAAAAATTACATAATTTTGCTAAAAAATATAACTGGACCGGCGAAATAATCCAAACCAAAGTTGATCAAGATTACTTGGCAGTAGTTGATTCCAACCTGGGAGCTTTGAAGTCCGACCGTTGTATCCAAAGAAATATTGATTATTTGGTGGATACAACTCAAGAGCCTTTGCAAGCCACGGTTACTATAAATTATAAACATAAATGCAGTCAAAAAAATTTTATGACCGATGACTACCATAGTTATCTAAGGATTTACGCCCCTTTAAATGCTACCTTGATTGAAACAACCGGTTTTGTAACTCAAAGCGTTAATGAAATAATTCAAGGAAAGGATAAAGCTGTAGTGGAAATTGAAGCGAATAAAAAAGTATTTGGCAATATGGTTTTTGTTCCTTTAAAAGGAGAAGAATCTTATTCGTTTACCTATTCTCTACCTCTTCAAATAAAGCCCCGGGATTATCGTCTTTATTTTCAAAAACAAAGTGGCATGAATGACGCCTTTCTTAAAGTTAGATTTAAAAATCAACAAGACCAAGAAATCCTTTACGAATCCCAAATTCTAAAGGATATTGAGATAGAAAGAGGAAGGTGAGCTTACAGAATTACAGAACTTATAAAAACAAAATTTTTTTAATTTAAAAAACAATCATTTTAAATTACGAAATTAAAATTAAATTATGCAAAAACCTAATTTTAAATTTTTTAAAAACAACAAAAAATTTGTAATCATTTTCGGTCTAATTCTTCTGGTTGGAATATATTTAAGACTCTACAGACACGATGATTTTTTACATTTTGAACTCGATCAGGCCAGAGACAGTATTGTAATAAGCCAGGCAATAGAAGAAGGACCGGGGGAACTGCCTCTTTTAGGTCCCAGAGCAGCCGGAACCATGTTGCGACTGGGTCCTGTTTTTTACTATTTTCAATACTTAAGCGCTTTAATTTTTGGAAACACTCCGCCGGCAATGAACTCCATTAATATGTTTTTTTCAATTCTTGCCATTCCTTTGCTTTATATTTTTTTATCCTTTTATTTTTCCAAAAAAATCAGTCTTTTAACCAGTGCGGTTTTTTCAGTCTCTTTATTTGCGGTCACTTACAGCAAATTCGCCTGGAATCCCAACAGTCTGCCATTTTTTATTTTATCGATTTTTATTATTTTAAATCTTTTGTTTCATAAACCCAAAAAGAAAAAAAATAAAGTAATCTTAATCTATCTTTTGACAATTTGCGCCTCAATCGCTATGCAGCTTCATTTTCTGGCTTTTTTAGCGGTGCCGGTTTTTCTTTTGGTTTATCTGATTTTTAATAAGATATTTTTAAAACCAATCTTAGAATTTAAAATTTTCTATAAAAAACCTAAAGATAAAAAAATAAAACGAAAATCTTATAGTCTTTTCTATTTAATCATCAAACAAACAAAAAAAGCTTTTAAAGAATTAAGTAAAAATTTTAAAAACAACAAAAAACACTATATTGGGGTTTTTCTACTCTTTATTTTTTTCTTCAGTCCAGTTTTTATTAACGAATATCTTACGGGAGCCGACAATACCAGAGAATTTTTCAAAGCAATTTCTGAAAAAAGCGAGCGCGGAGACCGTCATAATTTAGTGGAAAATTTAGCCAGAAATTACCAGGAATATTCCAGGGGATATTTTCTGATCATTTCAGGAATTGAAAAAACGGACAATGTTGGAATGGACTTTTTCAATGACGGTCACAAATTAAATTTTTCCTGCGATAAAAAATGTAGAGAAAGACTGCCTTTTAGTGTTTTGGCTTTTGTTTTTTTTACCACAGGTTTAATCTTTTTACTTTTAGAAATAATCAAAAACTTTAAAATATCCAACAGGATAGTCCTTAAAAACCGTCAAAAAGATTTTTCCAAGCTCTCTTTTGGTAAAAATAAAACTATCGCCAAATTAAATTTTTTATTAATAATTTTAATTTTTCTTTCAGTGGTTTTTTTCGGCTTTGTCTCGGCAGCTTATAAATTTCCCCCAAGATTTCTTTTAACCACCCTTCCCATAGCTTTCGTGTTTCTAGCTCTTTGGCTGGATAAAATAGACAGTCTAAGTCAGTGGAAGCTAAAAATCTTTAAAAATCCACTATTGAAAAAAAACTGGCCTCATCTTTTAATTTATTTAATTGTGGGTTTGGTGATAATTTTAAATTTATATTTCAACTTCGAGCGTTTTTCACAGCAAGCTACGGCTCATACAAAAAACCCCATAGAATTTGAAAGAGACACTGTTTTAAAAGAAGACATAAGATTTACCTTGCTTCAACAAAGAATAATTACCGACTGGATTGTAAAAAACTCAACCTATGAGCGAATTTATGTCTGGGCTCCTCCCAAATATTACCGGCCTTTTCTTTATCATCTGATTTATCAAAGACATAAAGACGGCCAGCGGCTCAGATATAGTGTGGAGTGTTTGGAAGCGGATTTTTTCGCTATAGTGAAAAAACATTCGGACAACGATTTTTTTCCAAAAGGAGGCAAATATTTTGAATCAAAATATTCAAAAAATTTCGGTACTTTAACCGTTCATAAGCTCAAAGTTATCGATAAAAAAATGGCTGAAAGTAAAAAATGCAAACCGGACGAAGAAAATAAACCGCAAAGCTATGCCAGAAGATATAATTGGAACGAAGTTATTCCAAAACTTTTGGAAAAAGATTAAAAATTCAAAATTCAAAACATCCTTATTCTTTTAAATTCTTTAAAGAAACCTCTAAATATCTTTCATTTCTTTTCTAAGGATTTTATACCTGGGAATAGTCCTTTGGACCAAAGCCCAGAATTTTTTAGAATGATTTAATTGTTTTAAATGACATAATTCATGAACGATTAAATAATCGGCATAAACTTCATCCAGTAAAACAATCCGCCAGTTAAAATTCAAATTACCCATTGAAGAACAGCTTCCCCAACGAGTTTTTTGGTTTCTAATATAAATTTTTCTATAACTAAAATTATAAAATCGATTGTACTTTTCCAATTTTTCTTTAACCAAATCATAGGCTCTTTGCTTGTTTTTAAAATAATCTTTTCTGTCTCCCCTATCCAATAAGCCCGGCTTCATGTTTTTTACCTCATTTATTTTTTTAAAAATCCAAGAGGATTTTTTAAAAATAAAATTTTCCAAAGTTTTTTTTCTGGCTATCCAAGGTAAAGTAGCTATCAACTGGCCTTTTTGATTAACAGTTAAACGAATATTTTTCGCTCTGGAACTTCTTCTTAAAAAATACTGAATCTCCTTGTCTTTAATTTTTAGATTATTTTTTCTCATATTATTGAGATTGGGAATAAATTTCATTAATTCTAATTTCAAAGCCTATTTTTTACAATAACTCCTAAAGATCTTTTTGAGACGACCTTAAGGGGTCTGAAGAAAAACAAATCAAACTACTGCAATTCTCATTTTTTGGCAAATTTTTTAAGATGAAAATTTTATTATATCGCCTTGTTTTTCAGAGGTTCCTTAACTTTGTTTAGAATTCTACTTTAAAAAATCCAGCAAATTAGATCTTTCATAAAATTGATCTTGAGTGATAAAATTTCCATAAACAAAAGGGCTGAAATACCAAAAACCCACAATCACCAAAGCCAATAAAATAAAACATAATAAATAACCGATTTTTTTGGGCAGTTTAAAAATTAAAAAATTAAAAAACAAAGCAAACAAAATTAAGGAAAATATATAAGCGCTGATATAGGAATATAAAAATAAAGGCCGCTCGATAAGTAAGAAAGGGACATAATTAACAAGGTAACCCAAAAACAATCCGCTTTTAATAGAAAAATCCGTGGTGATGTTTCTAAAAAACAAAACAAAACCCGCTAATCCAATAAGTCCAAGGAAACCTACTGCGGGGTTGGGCATAAAGCTAATCCCTGCCACTCCCCCGCTTGGATTGTTTTTTGTCCAGTATAATACGCTTTTTTGCATTAACGGCCATTTTTTGGCTTTGCTGGCATATGGATGATCCGCTCTAATGGCTGCATTAGAGGTGTACATCAATTTGTGATGCGAAACAATATATTTCAATTTGGCATAACCATTAACAATAAAGCTGTTATCCTTATCAAAACCGTTTTGCTTTAAATCATAATCGGAAATCGGTAAAAAAGAAAAATGAATCATCCAGGTTAATAAATAAATCGCCAGGGAGAAAAATATCATTAAAAAAGGTGTTTTTATAACTTTTAGTCTTTTTTTGTAAGACTTTAAGTCAAATCTTTTCTTGTAGACAAAAAATAAAAAGTCAAACCCGACTATCAATAAAGCACAGGCTAAAAAACCGGCGCCAGTCCATTTAATGCTAAAACACAAACCCAAAAAAACAGAGGAGATGATTAAAATCTTGCTATTGTATTTTTTTTCTCTGGCTTTTAGAAAAAATAAGATTCCCAGCAATCCAAAAAAAATCAAAAAACCGTCTAAAAGAATAAGTCTTGACTGTACAATTAAAGAATTTTCAAAAACCGGAAAAAGGGCCGATAAAAAAGCAATCGAGTCTTTAAGCTTTAATTGTTTTAACAAATAATAAAAAACCAAAGGTATCAAAGCTCCGAATAAAGCCGGAAAAAATCTGAACCCAAGATAGGGAACCTCATTATAGAAACTGTTAAATTCAAAATCAAATCCTTTAGTTTCGCCCACATACTCTTTATACCCGCCTAATCTTGCTCCTGCATAAATTATTAATTTTCCAAGCGGCGGATGGATGTCAAAGTAACTTTCCCCAATAAAATAAGAGTTTACAAATGAACCAAAATGAGACTCATCAAAAACGACCTGTTTTGGATAATTTAAAAAAGCAAACCTGGTGCAAAGGCCTAAAATAATTAAAATAAAAGGCAAAATAATCTTTTTATTTTTTTGAAAAAAATCAATGAATTCTTTTATTTTGGACATTTTATCTTATAAAGCGGATATTTAGGATTAAGCTTTTCAACAATAGAAGGTCCGGATTTAAGCTTGGACAAGGAAAAATTAAAATCTCGCTCAAAACACTCATCAATTAAAACATGCGTAACTTGATCCCGGCAAATTTTCCTTGAATCAGAATTATTTAAAAAATTTCTGATATTTTTAGATCTATCTTGAATCAATTCCGAATTTCCTTGAGTCCAAAGCCAACCCGAAAAACCTAAATAAACTGCTCTTCCGGTCAAAATTGCGATTTTATTGTTAGCGTTGGAACAAGTTAAAATTATATCGTTTGGTAAGGTGTTTTTCTCTATCCAATGATAAGTCTTTAAATCCTCTTGGGCAAAATAACCATAATTTTTTGTATTGTTAATTTCAAGTCCATTTTTTAACCGATTTATACTATCAATTAAACCTGCGAGGCTGGCTAAAATAATAAATAAAATCAAAAATGTTTTTTTAACAATTTTTATTTTATTTTTAACCCTTTCACTACACTTCTGGCAAAAAAAGTCCAAATTAAAAAAATTCAAGCCCAATATTACAGCCAAAATCCACCAATAAAAGATTATTTTATTATTATCGAATTCCCATGGTTGAAATTTAAAAAAATTAAATATTAAAAATATCAAAATACTGGGAATAATTAATTGTTTTATCTTTTTATTTTTAATTTTAAAAAATAAAGCTATTGAAAAAACCCACACCAAAAAAACTGCCCCGAAATTTTTCAAAGTAAAAAACCAAAAACTTTTATCCATTCCTTTTTCAACTTCGTCGCAAGAAAACCAGTTAAGTTTATGAGTACATTGCATCCAGCCAAACCAAGGCTTCACAATCCCCTTTTGAGAAATTTCAGTGCCTTTTAATATAAACAAAATTTGAGGAATGATAAATAAAAGAATCAAAAAAACAAAAAAAATAAAGCTCTTGCTGATAAAAATCCTGTAATCTTTTTTTATCCATTGAATAATTAAAGCAAAAATCAAAATAGCAAAGGCCAAAAAACTGTGCACATGGGAAAAAGGAAAAATTATTCCAGGGAAAAACCATTGCCAGTAAACCTTTTTCTTAAATCTATACAAAAAAACCCCATAAAGAATTAAGAAAAAAAGAAAAGCTCCCGCATTAAAGGACCTTTGATGGGAGAAAAAAGAAATCAAAGGGACAATCCAAACAATGTTGGCATTATGATTCATGTGAGCGGGTTTACCTCCGGTTCTTTGATCAAGATGACTATATTCGTAAGAAGGATCTTTGAATTCTTTTATTAAAGCAATCGGCAGACTTTCATTATACTTTTCCCCGGCCTGCCCGAAATAATAGACAAATCCACCGCCGGATCCAAATAAAGTTAAAAATAACAAAGCCACAGCCAGGCTTTCTTTTTTGAAAATCAACTTGCCAAAAGCTTTAAGTAAAAAAACAAAACTTAACCCGAAGATTAAAAGAGGTAAATGCCAGCTGATTTTAAAAGAAAGACCCGCTTTTAAAAGCACGGCGCTGGTAAAATTAATAAAGAAAGTATAGGTTAGAGGATGACCGCCGGCAACCGGATGATCCAATTTAAAAGGATCCGAAACCGAAAGATGTTTTATCATTCCCATATGATAAGCCCCGTCTCCCCATCCCTTTAATATACCGTAAGGAAAAACGGAATCTTTCCAAAGCATGCCCTGCAAAGAATTTAAAACAAAAGCAAAGACAATTAAGCCAAAAATAACGGTAAAAATATTTATTTTTTTAAAAGACCGAGAGGAAATTTTATACAACTTTATTTTCTTTGATAAGCTTTGGCTGGCTAAAAAAACGAAAAATGAAAGCAAAAAAAGAAAAATGTTCAAAAAATGAAGCGAAAAATTTAAATCTCTAAAACCAAGCGCCAATATTAAAAGCAAAAAATTATAAAAAGCAAAACCAACCGCCAAAGTAAGGATAATTCTCAATAATCCTTTAATATAATCTTCTTTATCTAGGCTCGCCAAAATCCAAAAACCAAAAATAAAACAAATTAAAAAAAAGAATAAAATATACATTTATTTTTTTGTTTTTAGTTATTAATATATTTTTTTCTCAATTCTTTTGCTTCACCCTGTTCTACAAATTCATCTTCTATTGCAACCAGCTTGACCGGTCTGATAATTTTTCTTTTAGCCAGTTCAGTCATCAAATAAGCTCCAAATCCACCTATTTTAACATTTTCTTCAATTACGGTTAACTTTTTAGCTTCTTTAGCGTAATTAAAAATTTCCTCATCAATTGGTTTAAGACAACTTACATTAATAACAGTGGGTAAATTTTTTAATTCCTTGTCTTTAATTTTTTGCTCAATAATTTCAAGAGCTTTTTCCAACTGACTGCCTACAAATAATATTAGCTCCTCTTTACCTTTATAAAGCACCCGGCTTTTGGCAAATTGAAATTCAACAGATTGATTTTTTGCTTTTAAAACAGGCTCTAGTTTTAGGCGATATTTTTTAAAATCAATTTTATTTTGACTCTTGGGGTATCTTATAGCCAAAGGGGCTTTATAACCAACTGAAAATTCCAGCATCTCTTCCAACTCCTTTTGATTGCTTGGCGCCAAAACCGACATATTGGGAATATGAAGCAAATAGCTTAAATCAAAAACCCCGTGATGGGTTGGACCGTCATGACCCACAATCCCGGCCCTGTCAATGGCAAATACCACCGACAAATTTTGCAAACAAATATCATGGACTATTTGATCGTAAGATCTTTGAAGAAAAGTCGAATAAATTGCCACATAAGGTTTATAGCCTCTGGCTGCCAAACCTCCCGCAAAAGTTACCGCATGACTTTCACAAATCCCCACATCATAAAATTGAGTTTTTAATCTGTTGGCAAAGTCCGCCAAACCGGTTCCTTCAGCCATAGCCGCAGTGACCGCAATAATTTTCTTATCCTTTTGAGCAAGTTCTGATAATTTTTTACCAAATACTTGAGAATAACAAATTTTTTCCTCCCCGGATTTTTTACTTTCGCACTTACCGGTGGATATTTGAAAAGGCGACACTCCGTGAAACTTATCCGCGTTTTTTTCCGCCAATTTGTAGCCCATTCCCTTTTTGGTTCTGGCGTGAATCAGCACCGGCCCTTTTAATTTGTCAGCTTTATTTAAAGCTTTGATTATCTGTTCAATAGTATGCCCGTCAATAGGCCCAATATAATTTATCCCCAATTTTTCAAATAACAAACCGGGGGTTCCCACCTTTTTAAAAGCCTTTTTTAAAGATCTTAGTCTTTGAAGGCTTTTTTGTTTTTCAAAAGTGGAAGCCATCAAATAACTAATATCTGATTTTACCGATTTATAAATTTCGGTTTTCTCAATTCTTTTGGTATAGCGAGAAAGAGCTCCAACATTTTCGTTAATCGACATTCTGTTGTCATTTAATATTATGATTACATTGGACCTTAAATAACCGATTTGATTAATGGCTTCAAGCGCCAATCCGCTGGTCAAAGAACCATCACCTATGAAAGCCGCCACTCTTGTTTTAAAATTTTGTTTCTTAAAAGCCTCTGCCATACCCATAGCCGCCGAGATAGAGGTGCTGCTATGCCCTGTTCCAAAAGCATCAAATTTACTTTCACTCATCCTTGGAAAACCGCTAATCCCACCTTTTTGTCTTAGATTTTTAAACTCATTTTTTCTTCCTGTTAGAATTTTATGGACATAACTTTGATGTCCCACATCCCAAATCAATTTATCTTTGGGGCAATCCAAAAATTTATGCAAAGCCAAAGTTAGCTCCACCACTCCCAAATTGGAAGCCAAATGCCCTCCTGTTTGAGAGACATTCTCCAATAAAAACTCTCTGATTTCTTTAGCTAAAATATTTAACTTTTTAGGAGTAAGCGGTTTTAAATCTTGAGGATAATCGATTTTGTCTAAAAGTTTCATTATTCAATATTCAATTTTATAAAATTTGAGAATTTAATAATTAGCGCTAAACCCCCTGTTTTAAGCGCTTAATCTAAAGTTAATCAAGACTAGCCACAATAATGCTGGGGACTAAAAATGTGAATTTCCCAGATTTATTAAAGCTTTGGCCTTTAAAAAATCCTGTTTAAAAGTTATCTTAAAATTCAATTTTGTGCCAGGTATAATTTTTACTTTTTCACCTAATCTTGAAATTAATTCAAGTTCGTCGGTTCCTATAAAATTTTCCTTTTTAGCCTTTTTAAAGGCTTTCATTAAAACCGACAATCTTGCTCCTTGAGGGGTTTGGGTCCTCCAAATTTTTTCTCTCTCCAGCTTTTTGAGGATTTTAAAATTTTTACCCAATTTTCTTAGCGTATCAACTGAAGGCAAAGCCACGGCACAAGCACAATCTTTTTTAACTCCTTCAATAACCTTATTAAAATCGGATTTTTTAGCAAAAATATTGGCTGCATTGTGGACTAAAATAATCGGATTATTTTTAAAATTCTCATCATAGATTTTTACCAAACCTTTATAAACCGAATCTTGTCTTTCTTTGCCCCCGCTAATAATATAGCTAACTTTAACAAGTTCTTTTTTATTAAAATGTTTCTTCAAACTGGTTTTAAATACATCCTCCCATCCTTTTGGCGCGGCAATAATTACCTTTTTTACTTTACTGGAAAAAACATTTTTCAAAGAATAATAAAAAATCGGTTTATTCTTAATTGGAACCAGAGCTTTGGGTAAATCTTTCCCCAACCTTTTCCCCTTTCCGGCGGCGCAAAGAATTAAAATAGCCATAAATTTAAATTAAACTAACTGTTTTTAACTTTCAAATCGTAGAGCATCATTTCCAAATTTTTTACATTTCTTTTGGCCTGATCAAATTTATGTCTTGAACCGCCTTTTAAATCCATTTCCAAAAGATTTTCGATAACTTTTCCGCTTACTTTATGAAACTGCTCTAGTTTGTCCATATTTTCTCTGGAGGCTATGCGAACGGCTCTTCGTTGAAGCTCGCCGGTAAAATCGCAAAATCCGCCAATCAAAATTTCCGGAGTATCTTTAAAAAAATCCAAAATTTCTTTTTCCAAAAAAACCTTTGAATTTTTGGAGAAATTGTAAAAAAGTAAAGCCTCCACAAACTCCTCCATAGCTTCTTGAAAATAACCTTCGTATTTTATTTTTACGCTTTTATTAACCATTTCTTGCAACCGGTTAAAAATTTCCCAAGCTTCTTTTAACAGCTCCGCGGCTGATTTTAAATCATCATTGTGAACTTTACTGATCGATTTTTTGGAATTTTTTAAAACAACTCTACTTTTGGGAAAAGCCTGCTCCTTTTTTTTATCAATTCTGTTAAAAGATTCGATAATATCTGAAAATATTTTTTCCATGCTTGTTTTTTAAAATTTATAAATCATAACTTTTTAATTTTTCTTCAAACTGCTTAATCAAATAATCCGGAATGGAAGCGCCGGTACAAATCCAGACCCTACAGTCTTTTTTAAACCACTGTTTTTTCAAATCAATAGGTTTATCAACAAAATAAGTTTTTTGGTTTAACTTTTTACATATTTTATAAAGTTCTTTGGAATTGGCGCTAAAGGGAGAACCGATAACTATTACTACATCAGCTTCTCTGGCCTTTTCTTTAGCCTCTTTTTGTCTTTTGTAAGTGGCCGAACAAATCGTGTTGATCACTTTGATATTTGGAAAATTGTCCAGTAATTCTTGTTTTATCTGCTTAAATTCATCAATATTTCTGGTAGTCTGACAAACAAGTCCCAATTTTTCTTTCCGCGAAATTTTTTTGATTTTTTCCCGTAAATCCTCAATATCGGAAAATATAACCCCCTGATTTTCGATAGCTCCGTTAATGGCTTTTACCTCGGAATGATCTTTGTTACCGAAAATTAAAACCTGTCTGCCTTGATGTTTCAAAAACCTGGCTTTAGCGATCACTCTTGAAACTTTGGGGCAAACAACATTTAAAATCTCCACTCCCCTGTCTCTAATGGATTGGATGATTTTGGGATCTATACCATGAGCCGTAATAATAACCGTTCCCTTTTTGGCTTCTTCGGGGCTGAAAATTTTTTTTATCCCCCAGTTTCTGGTTTCATTAATTACATAAGTGTTATGCACCAGATCGCCTAGAATATAAATCGGTTTGGGATATTTGGAATAATTTTTTTTAACCTTTTCATAAGCTCTTCTAACTCCGGAACAAAATCCGCTCTTTCTGGAGGTTATAATTTTCATTGTTTTCTGTTTATCATAAAATCGGCGCAATTCAAAAAGAAATTCCTGGAATCAGCATTCATTGAGGAATTAGAAATCGCTTTTACCGCCTTTTTATAATAGCTTTTTTTTAAATTTTCACAATATTCAAGCGCTCCGGTTTTTTCGGCGATTTCTTTAAAATTTTGCAACTGTGCTTTACTTAAGCGAGATTTAAAAAAAAGATTCTCAATAAACTTCTTGTCTTTTGGGGAAGCCTTTTCCAGTATTTTTAGCAAAAGCAGGGTTTTTTTACCTTTCTTAATATCGGCTCCCATTTCCTTGCCAATCTTGTTTTTATCACTGTAAATTCCAATCAAATCGTCATGAATTTGAAAAGCGATACCGATATTTTTAGCGTATTGAGCTAAGACTCTTTTTTGATTCAAAGGAGCTTGAGCTAAAACAGCCCCTATCATTAAAGGAGTCTGAAAAGTATATTCAGCGGTTTTTAGTTGGTAAATCTTTAAAATTTCATCAAAGGCCAGATTTTGCTCAAAATCGCTTTTAACATCTTTAATTTGTCCCAAAACCGTGTTTTTAAAAGCTTTCAAAAACAATTTTAAAGCCTCTAATTTTAAATTTTCTTTAAACGAGCTTTTCAAAATTATTTTAACAGCTATGGAAAAGCTTATATCAGAGGCCAAAACCGCTAAAGACTCTCCGGTTTTTTGAGATTTTTTTTTGGGTAATTCAGACAATATTTCTTCATAGATCTTATGGACAGCCGGACCGCCTCTTCTAACCAAATCATCATCCATTATGTCATCTTGGATTAATAGACAGGTGTGCAAAAACTCCATTGATAAAGCGCAATTGACAATAGCTTTGACATCTTTGCCTTGGCAGGCGACATATCCCCAATACATCAAACTTGATCTGATCCTTTTCCCTCCTCTTAAAATAAAGGTTTCTAAAATCTTTAAATTTTCCTTATAGTCCTTGTCGGGGTTTTTGGCTTTTTCGAATTCTTTTCCAAACCACTCTTCCAGTTCCTTGTCAAAAAGCTTTTTCATTTGGATAATGTCTTTTTCAAAATAATAAGTCATAAATGAAATTTAAATTTAAAGACATTTAAGACAATCGCTTAAGTTTATGACAGATTAAAATATTTTCCAGCAACATTGCCACGGTCATAGGCCCGACACCGCCCGGCACCGGGGTAATAAAAGCGCTTTTTGACTTCACATCGTCAAAATTCACATCTCCGACAAGTTTTCCCTTCACTCTATTAATTCCAACATCGATCACAAAAGCCCCCTTTTTTACCATATCTTTTTTTATAAAATTGGGAATACCAACGGCGGTCACAAGTATATCGGCTTTTTTAGTAAATTGTTTCAGGTTTTTGGTTTTACTGTGACAAACACTTACAGTAGCATCTTGACTTAAAAGCAATCGAGCCATAGGTTTACCCGCAATATTGGATCTGCCCACAATAACAGCATTTTTTGATTCAATATCAAAATTAAAATGTTTCAATAAATACAAACAGCCTTTGGGGGTACAAGGAGCCAATTTATCTACTTGGAATTTATTTAAAAACAAATTGCCGAAATTGAAAGGATGTAGGCAGTCCACATCTTTTGCCGGATCCATTCGAGAAATTATCGCGTTTTCATCGATCGCGCGAGGAAGAGGGAGTTGAACCAAAATACCGGTAACATTTTTATCCCAATTGAGCTTTTGGATTGTTTTTGTTAAAACGCAGTCTTTGGAATCTATTGTTTTGCAGGCTTCCCGGGGAGAAATTTTAATCAATTCAAAATCTATTCCCGCTTCCACACAAGCCTTTTCTTTCATTTTAACATAAACAACCGAAGCCGGATCGTCGGAAACTAAAATAACAGCCAATTTAAGCTTCTTATCAAGCTTTTTAAGCTTTTTTTTAACATTTTGCCGAATTTGGGCGGCAATTTCTTTGCCATTGACAGTTTTTGTCATTTTATTAAATTATTTTGAATTATTAAACCAATGGTTTTTCCAAAACGGTCATTGTCAATTGATCTATTAATTTATAAGTAGTGCCAACAATTTATCTTAAAAACAAACCGCAATAAGTATAATTATGAAAAAAAACTTTATTTAAACCACTGAATAAAAATAAACTCAAGCTTATCACTGTTATAATCATACTATATACTTATATAGATAAATATTGCAAACAAAATATTTTCAAAAAGTAGAAATTGAATATTGAAATTGAGAAGGGGGTGATTAAGATGAAAGAAGATCTACAAAAGTAGAAATTGAATATTGAAATTGAGAAAGGACAACTA
>WJJL01000001.1 GCA_014729725.1 Candidatus Moraniibacteriota bacterium
AATTCAAAGACGGTTATCGAATTAAAAAAGCCAAACATTCCGGTTATCCTTATTTGGTAAAATATTACAGAAAGTATAAAGCCAAAAAACAAATTAAAGCGCAACAAGATATTAAGTATAAGGTAAAGATGAGGTAGGAAGGGTTGGATTGAATGGAAAATTTAATCTCTTTTTTATCTAAATTTAATATTTTTATTTTAGAATAGAAAATGTTAAAATAATTTTATAATTGGCATTTTTAGTCTTGATATCAAAAAAAGCTTAATAAAAATGTAAGAAATATTAGAATAAGAAACTTTGTTTTCAAATTTTTGAAAACAAAGTTAATTTATATAGAAACAATTGCTTGTTTTATCCTTGCCTTTGACTAAAACGGCTCCCTTATTTTAAGGTACAAATCCCAAATAAACAAAGCTGTTTATTAATTTACTTTAATTACAAAGTTAAAACCTTCAATGAATAAATGGATTTTAAAACCAAAGCCTAATAAAAAAATCAAAAACCAGTTAAAAAATTATTCTCAATTCATTCAAACCCTTCTTTTTCACAGAAACATCACCACCTCACAAAAAGCTGAAGAGTTTTTAAGTTTTCAATATGAAAAAAATCTGCATAACCCCCAAAAGCTTTCCGGCATGAAAAAAGCCGTTAATAGAATAAAGCGGGGCATTGATAAAAAAGAAAATATCGCTATCTATGGGGATTACGATGCAGACGGGGTTACCGCCACCACTATTTTAAATCAATTCTTTCTTCAAGTTGGCGTAAAACCATTAATTTATATCCCTGACCGGGTTAAAGAAGGTTATGGATTGAATAAACAAGCCGGCCGATACTTAAAGAAAAAAAATATCGATCTGGTTATAACCGTTGACACCGGAGTGAGGAATCTGGAGGAAATAAAAGCTTTCAATAAACTAAACATTGATGTAGTCGTTACGGATCATCATGCCCCGCCTTCAAAACTACCTAAAGCCAAAGCCATTATTAATCCTCATTTAGATAAAAGATATCCTTGCCAGGAGCTTTCCGGCGCCGGTGTTGCTTTTAAACTGATTCAGGGTTTAATAAAAAAGCTTAACAGCAATAAATTTGACAAAAACTTTGAAAAATGGCTACTGGATTTAGTGGCAATCGGAACAATTGCTGATCTGGTGCCTCTTTACGGCGAAAATAGAATTTTAACCAAATACGGATTGATTATTCTTAAAAACACCAAAAGACTAGGATTAAAAGCTTTAATGGATTGCGCTCAACTGAATTATAAAGAAAAATCAATAACCTCCGAAGATGTGGGATATGTTATCGGACCACGAATAAACGCCTCCGGAAGAATGGACCATGCCAACGACGCTTTTATGCTTTTAAATGAAAACAACAAAACAAAAGCTCGTAAAATGGCCCAAAAACTGGAAGCAAAAAACAAAAACCGCCAGAATTCTACCAGAAAAATCTTTGAGCAGGTAGAAAAAAAAGATTTTTCTAAAGAAAAAATAATAATTGACGGAAGTAAGCAATGGACTTTGGGCTTGGTAGGATTAGTGGCAGGAAGATTATGCGATAAATATAACAAACCCACCTTGATTTATGTTGAGGAAAAAAATCAAATCCGAGGGTCTGCCAGAAGCATTAAAGAATTTAATATAATCAACACTCTTGACAGATTAAGTTATTTATTGCTTGAATACGGGGGGCACAAACAAGCGGCTGGATTCACTGTTTCTAAAAAAAATTTCCCCAAATTTAAAAAAGCGGTTTTGGAAATCGCCCAAAAAGAAATCGACCCTAAAGACTTAACTGCTAAAATCCAAATCGATTATAAAGTGGGTATTGACGAAATTAACAGGAATTTATTAGAAGATATAAAAGCACTGGAGCCTTTCGGTATGGGTAATCCTCATCCTGTTTTTCTGATTAAAAATATGGAAGTTAAATCTATAAAATGCGTGGGGAATGGACAAAAACATTTAAAAATTACGATTTGTAAAAATAAAAAAAACAGTGTAATCAATTATTTTCAATGTATCGGGTTTAACTTAAGCGACTTTTCCAAAAAAATAAAAGTCGCAGATAAGATTGATATAGTGTTTAATCTTTATTTGAACAACTTTAATGGCACTGAGAACTTGGAATTCAAAATTATTGATCTAAGAAAAAGCAATGATTCAAAATAATATTTTAGCTATTGATCATGGAAATAAAAATATAGGTCTAGCCATATCTGTTAAAGGAGATTTACCGCTTGGATTTAAGACTCTCCAAAACTCAAAATCAGCAATGCAAGAAATTTCAAATATAACCAAAGAAAATAATATAAATCTAATCATTATCGGCTACCCAAATTTTAAGTTTGGAGATTCGCAAATCAAAAAAGTGGACGATTTTATTGTAAAACTTAAAGAATCCCTTGGTAAAAACATTAAAATTAAAAGATTCGACGAAACCTTAACCAGCAAGCAGGCTAATCGCTATATTGGAAAAAATAAAAAAATCCAACATCAGGAAGCCGCCAGAATTATTCTTGAAGATTGGCTTAATTCAAAAAATTTATTCTCCTAGTTTGCGCCTTTGCCAAGGGGTCCTTTCCTAAATTAAAAAGAATGATAAAGTAAACATATTCCATGTCCTCGTAGCTCAGTTGGATAGAGCGCAGCCTTGCGGAGGCTGAGGTCGTAGGTTCGAATCCTGCCGGGGACGCAGATTAAACAATAAACCCATCACTAGCTTTATCTATCTCTTATCCTGCAAGAATCCTTCTTAATTTAAAAGACGGGCTAAAAGCCCGTCTTTTAAATTAAGAAGGATTTCCACACCCAATACAATAGCACAAAACCCTCTATTCTATCCTAAAAAAAACAGTTTCAGTTATTATTAAATATATCTAATATTTGTTAACATTGACAGAATTTGACACGCCGGCGCTGTCACTACCGTTTTGAGTTTGAGTTGCTTGATCCATGCCTGATGTTCCTATAGGGACCCATTTTAACTTCTGACCCGGCTCTAAAACCTGAATCCAAAGCTGACCAGGGATAAATTTGATTTCTTCCCCATTTTCATTTAAAAATTTCAGTTTAGCCGAATTTACACAAACCAATTCATTACCAATAACACAATTCCCCTTTTTCTTCTCCCAGGTTCCCACAATTTCCTTACCTTCAATATAGGCATGCATTTCACCTTCCCCTTCCACATCAACATCATTGTATTGTCCTTCAATTTGTCTGGAAGTGGCGAACATTACTACCACATTTTTGGGAGCTACCTGTTCATTGTTATTTCTATCAGTGGCTCTTTGACCGCCCCAAAACCTTAAATAAGAATTAGTCTTAGGGTCATAAGTGTATTCCACTTTGAATTTGCCAGGATAGCCCACAGTTAATTCCCCTCCTTTACCTCTTTGATCCAAGGGGCTTTCCTGTCTGTGAGGGTAGCCTTCAAAATGATTTTCCAATCTATAACCCAATGAATCAGCCGCTTTCCTAAGGCCTTCATAAGAAGCAAATCCATTATCAGGAGCCGGGATTCCGGCTTTTCTGAAGAAAGCTCCGCCTTCGTTGTTTAAAGCATCCAAATTAGGCACGGTATCTTCATTTTTTAGCATTTCCAGCGCAAAATGAGATCCACCCCAGTGAGCTAATATAGCATCTATTCCTTTGGCCAAAGTAATATAATCATGCCTGGCGCTTCTAATGGATCCTATTTCCTCGGGTTCATTACAAATAAAAACCGCCATTAGCCTGGTAATACTTGCCGTGATTACCGGCATTTCAAAAACCATGTCAGCTTCTCCAACTCCGGATAAAGGCCTTACACTGGTATCAGAAGCCAGCATAACCGCAATAGGACGGCGATCCTTGTTTTCGGGATTTTGACATTTTAATCCTGAAAGAGGGCTAACCTCCTGTTGATTAATCGGTTTTTGTTTATTGCTTAAATCCGGAAACTCACTGCTGTATTTTTCCTGAGTTTTCTGATTGTTTTTAACCTGATTAGTTCCTTGATTAGCGCTTTTGGAAGTGACTTTGGAGATAATAATTATTCCAATAATTGCAACTACAATAACTCCAGCCACAATTTGCATCCTTTTGTCTTTTTTAAATTTTTTTAAGAATTTTTCCATTTTTATAAATTATTTTTTATTTAAAAGTTAATAAAGCTAAATTAAACAAGCTCTGAATTTACTCCATTTTTATAGCGTCTTTAGGACATATATCAGCGCAAATCCCACAACCTTTACAATAATCCTCATCTATTTCCAATTTATCGTTTTCAAGAATCACGCATTGTTCAGGGCATGCCCTGATGCATTGAGCGCATTTAATGCAGTCTTGTTGATCTACAACCGGTTTGGACACTCTCCAGGTTCCGGTTTTGTTTTGTTTTGAATTTCCTGCTTTTTTTATTATACCTCCCATAGGAATATCCTTCCATGATTTTAACATATTTAAAAAAATTTAAAAGTTAATGGATAACGCTTAATTATTTAAATCAATTACTCTGTCTGAAGCGGTTAATAAAATTTACTAAACCACAATTAATATAAAAAAGTCCTGATATCTGAAAGCTTTACTATACTGATAATAAATCATGCTCCAATCTTTTCATAAAAACCGCTTAAAGTAAAGACTTGGCAAATTTAAAGGGTTGTTTAAACTAAAGACTGTCATAACCTTTCTCTAATACTTTAAAGCTTTCTTCAATAACATCTTGACCCAATTTTGTTAAAAACTTGTCTTTATATACTTTTTTAAAATCATCCAGGGATATCAATTCATTCAATTTAATAAATTTACCAAAAATAGGGGTGGAAAAATGAATCTTGTTTTTAGCATCTTCAATAAATTCGTAAGCATCGATTAATCTGATTTTTCCATCAAAATTAATTCTTTGTAAAATAGTTTCCAAAATTTCTTCTTGATTTTTTCTGGTATTAATTAAAAGAACCGGATTTGCTCTTAAAGTCTCCAATACTTCTTTATCCAATAGCAATGAGTCGTCTAAAACAATCACCAGATCGGCTTTCATTATCGGCTCTCTGGTAATTATCTTGTTTGAATTTAATCTCAAATAAGATCTTACCGGAGCTCCTGTACGTTCGGGGCCGTATTCCGGAAAAGCTTGAGCGAACTTACCCGACTCAATAGCGGTTTGAGCCAAAAGCATTGCCATGGTCTTAGCCCCCTGACCACCTCTGCCGTGAATAATAACTTGAAACATAAACTAAATTAATGGTTAATATCAGTAAACTTCAGCCTTACTCCTTGAAATCAAAAAAAATTAATCAATTTCTTTTAAAATCTCGTTTTCGATTTCTTCTGCTTTTATTTTTTTCAAAAGCCTACCCTTTTTAAAAAGCATAACATAGTTACTGTTGGAATCTATGCCACAAACGCCTATATGGGCTTGCTTTGCTTCTCCGGGCCCGTTAACCAAACAACCCATTACCGCAATTTTTATATTTTTATCCAAATTTTTAATCTTTTTTTCCAGCCTCTTGGCGATTCCGACAACATCTATTTCGCAGCGTCCGCAAGTCGGGCAACTAATAATGGAAGGGGTGTCTTTTCTTAAATTCAAAGCGCCTAAAATCTTTTTGGCCACCTCTATTTCCTTAACCGGATCCTCGCTTAAAGATACCCTTATAGTATCGCCAATCTTTTGATTAAGCAATACCCCGAAGGCAATCGCCGATTTTATTGTACCGTTCAACAATGTACCGGCTTCAGTTACCCCTAAATGAAGCGGGTAATTAAATTGTCTGTAAGCTATTTCATAAGCCTTTATAGTTTGATCAACTTGGCTATGTTTAAGCGAAAGAACAATTTGATCAAAATCATTTTTTTCAAAAAAGTTAATACTTTCGGCTATTGAATGAACCAGAGCTTGAGCATTGGGTCTGCCGAACTTTTTTAGGATATCAGTTTCCAAGGATCCGCTATTAACCCCGATTCTGATTGGGATTTTATATTCTTTGGCTTTTTTTATAATTTTTTTTAGATTGGTTTTGTTTTTGATATTTCCGGGATTAATTCTGATTTTATCAGCTCCATTTTCAATTGAAGCAATAGCTAACTTATAATCGAAATGAATGTCGGCAACAAGCGGAATTTTTATCAACTTTTTAATGTTCTTTATCGCTTTGGCAGAATCCTTGTCAACAACCGCTAAGCGAATCAATTGACAACCACTGAATTGCAGTCTTTTAATTTGGTTTACTGTTTTTTGAACATCCTTAGTCAAAGTATTGGTCATAGACTGAATAACCACCGGATTATTCCCGCCGATTTTTATGTTTCCCACTTTAATTACTTTTTTATTCCTGCTTTGTGCTTGATTTTTCATTTTCTCTAACAGATTTTATAAATAATGGAGCGCAGCTCAAAACTTTTATTTTACTAATCCTTTTTTTAGGCCCTATTGGATATGAATCGGTTAAATACAGTTTATCAATCTGGCTTTGCTTAATCTTTGAGATGGATCCCGGACATAAAAGACCGTGAGTGATAAAATTAACGATTTTTTTTACCCCTAATTTTTTAAGCATTTGAGAGGCTTTTACTAAACTGCCGGCAGTGGAAACAAAATCGTCAAAAGCAACGATTTTCCTGCCTTTAATATTGGCGGAAAAATCTTTAAAATCAACCTTTCCTGTAGAAAGATCTCGGTTCTTTTTCAAACAAACCATTTCTAAATTAAGTTTTTGAGCTAATTTTCTGGATCTTTTTCGGGCTCCTTGGTCTATACAAAGAACTATCCAATCTTTTTTTAAACTGGCCTTAGCTTGAGATTCGAAAAAATCGGCAAAAATTTCCAAAGCGCTCAAGTGATTAACTTTTATGCCAAGATCTAAAAAATATTTCTCATTCAAAGAAGAATGCAAATCCAGAAGAAAAACCTTTTTAAAACCGGCGGCTTTTATTGTTTTGGCAACCAGTCTGGAGCTTAAAGGTTCTCCGGGACGGAAAATCTTATCCTGAGGGGAGTAAGCCAACCAAGGAATTATCCCTATAATCTCTGTAGCTCCAGCATTTTTAGCCGCATCTGCCAAAAGCAAAAACTCCATTAGCGCGGAATCGGGGTTTTCACTTAAAGATTGAATAATATAGGCTCTTTTTCCCTCAATACTTTCCTTGATATGGACATTTTGTTCTTTGTTGGGAAATATTCTAAATTCCACCTGGCTTAACTGTTTATTTAAACCTTTGGCAATATCAAAAGCCAAAGCTTTATTGCGGGAGCCGGAAATAATAACATAATCTTTTTTCATTTTTTATTTTAGTTAATAAAAAAACTTATTTTTCAATAACTTCCTTATATTTCTCTAATTTGACGCCATCGGCAATACCTTCGAAAACAATTCTGTATCTGCCGTCGTTTTCTAAGGTGGCGATTACATGTTTTTTTTGCCCGTCAATAAAAACATAAGGTCTTTCCTGATTATCGAAATGGATATATTCTTTTGGCACCAAAAACATAGGGCGTGCCAAAGTTTTAATTTTCACTTGAGCGATTTTGTCAACCAAATGAGGAACTGGTTCCGTGTCCAGCCTAATTTCCAAATAAAAACTATTTTTAGACGAATCAATTCTGGGATTTATCCGGCTGACGGTTCCGCTAAATTCATATTTGGAATCAATATCGGTCACTGTAGCGTTTAAACCAAAAGAAATACTGTTAAAATAATCAGCCGGAACTTTTGCCTTGGCAATCATTTTAGATCCCGGCTTTAAAACAACATATTTTTCTTCTTCTTTGGAGGTTTTTTGAAAGGGGTTTGAATTTTTTGGGGAATTAAGCTCGGAATTATCAGCCTGAATATTGTTTAGTCTGGTTTTTGTTTCTCCAAACTCGACTTTTAACATCTCATTGTTTTTTATGGATGAATCTATCTTGTTTAATTCATCCAATAAAATATCATCTTTGGGTTTATTTTTTTGATCATCCTTTTTTTGATTGTCAAAATCTTTTTCATCTTCGGGCGCCACAATGTCAAATAAACCGTTAAAAGTTATCACTCTTTCGTAAAGCTCTTCTTCTAAAACATAGGTATTTTCTTCCCTGATATTTTGAAGTTCTTCCTGTCTTTGACGCTCTCTGACCTTGTTGTTATGATCCCGGATAATTTGAGACAAAAAAATCAAAATGGAAGCGCCAATAATTATGGCCAAATAAAGACTTAGGATAGGTTTCCTTTTGCTGAATTTTATGGCTCTTTTTTTCCAGGAAAGCCATTTTTTTTTATTAAATAGGTTTTTCATGATTTTTTTAATATTTTCCAACCTAATTAAACGGCATTTTTCCTCTTTTGTTTTAACTGGCGACATAAAATATATGATAAAAAATATCTTTCAAAATAACTTGATATTTTAAATCATTTTGGGTTTTTTGTCAAATAAAATGCCGTCTTTTTAAATCCTGTTGCTTTGTTTTAAAGTAGCTGAAAGCCTGACTTTGATTATCTTGGATTGCTAATTTTTAAAACCCCAATCCCGCTATTATCTTATTCAATATTGGCATGCTTTAATCTCAAATCCTCTTCAGTTTTGTTAAGTTTTGCCATTAATAAAACCACCAAAGAATCCAAATAAACTAAAGCGGCTGATTCAAAGGTAGTCCCGAGCGGTGCCACTTTACGGTAAGAACCCATAATCTGCATTGTTAAATAATCCCCTGAAGTTTCAATATTCTCAGTGTCAATATAAACAACATTGTCTGCATTTTGGAATAAAAATCCATCTTTTTGGGCGGTAAGACCAAAAACTTTTACTCCTTTATCTTTGCTGGCTTTTATCATATTAACAACCGAAAGGGTGTTTCCGGAACCGGAAACAAAAAAAATTCCATCGTCTTTTTCAATAGAGGGAGTAACTGTTTCGCCGATAAAAAAAACTTCCAAACCAAGATGCATTAATCGCATAGCAAAAGCTTTACCTACCAGACCACTTCTACCGGCTCCAAAAACAAAAATCCTGTTTACCTTTATGATTTCTTCAACCAGTTCTTCAGTTTGGTCGCTATCAATGGAGGTGAGCGTTTTTTCCAAACCTTGAATGTATTTTTTAATAACTTCTTTAATCATAATTACAATTGACTGATTATCTTTTTGATTTTCTTTGCCTCTGCCAAAGCATCCTGAGCTTTAGTAATACCTCCGCCAACAATTACAATTTCTAGATTTCCAATATCTTTGAGTTCATTAGCGTTTTGAGCTGTTATTCCGCCGGCTACAGCCAAAGGTAGATCAGTTAATTTGGAAATTTCACGGATATCGGAAAAAGGAGCCATACCTTCTCTTTGCTGACTGATGGTAGTGTGAACCTCTAAATAATCAGGGGCGATATCCTCAATTTGCTTAATCCTTTGTTTTAACCCCTCCATTCCAACCAATTCCTTAATACCGCCAATATCCACCGTGATTTTAGTATCCGGGTAATTTTTAGCTTCAAGAACCGCTTCTTTGATGGTTTGTAAGGGAGTAATTCCAAGTACATGGACAATGTTGGCGCCGGCTTGAGCCGCGATTTTGGTTTCCAAATCGCCTACATCGGCCGCTTTCATATCAGCGTCAATTATTTTGTGCGCAAATCTGTCTTTTAAAGTCCGCACACTTTCTAAACCCACTGCTTTAATTAAAGGGGTACCCGCTTCCAAAATATCCACATAATCGGCGGTTTTTTCGGCAATTTCCAAAGCCGGAGCCAATTCAATAAAATCCAAAGCTAATTGCAACTTCATCTTTGTTATAATTAATGATTAAAATATTTTCTAAAAACAACCCGCGCAGCCAGGAGCTGCCAATTCATCCAGCATTTCGCTTCTTTTTAAATATTTGGATTTTTTACCAGGTTTCTCATTAAGCCAGGCCTCTAAAATCTCAAAGGCTTCATTTTTTTTTAAATAATGGGCACCTAAACATAAAACATTAGAGAGATTATGCTCTCTGGTGTGCTTGGCCATCTCTTTATTACAGCAAAGAGAAGCTCTGACTCCCGCAAACCTATTTGCTGCAATACTCATTCCCACCCCGGACGAGCAAATTAAAATCCCTAAATCCGCTTGACCACTGGTAATCAAAACAGAGGCTTTAGCGGCAAACACAGGATAATCCACGCTTTCTTCACTGTCGGTTCCCTGATCCAAGACTTGATAATCCTGTTTTTTAAGCCATTTTTTGATTTGTTCTTTTAATTTATAGCCGCCATGATCCGCGGCAATTGCAATTTTTTTGGTCATGAAAATTTTTTATATAAAAATATTTATAAACAATTAAATTTCCAATTTAATTAAATCCCATTTCTTTAGCCCAATCGACTCCCAAGTCCTTCCATTTCAAAACCCCCTCTTTTTCCCTGTCCTTAATATAATTGCTTTTAGCTGCCATATCAACCACGGTTTCAAAATCGGTTAAATAATTTAAATTTAAATTATTTTTTTTAAAATTTTTGCTTGCTCCGGCCAGGGTGTGACTGTAAATTGCAATCACCCCAAGAATGTTTGCCTGATATTCTTTTTTCAAGGCATTGGCGCTGCCGATGGAGCTGCCTCCTGTGGAAATCATATCTTCAACTACCAAAACATTACTTCCTTTTTGCATTTGACCCTCCACTTGTTTTGCGGCACCATGCTCCTTTGGTGTTGGTCTGACATAAACCATTGGAGTCTCCAACTTTTGAGCTAAAAAAGCAGCCCAGGGAATAGCGGCGGTTGCGGTTCCGGCAAAAATCAAGTTTTTGTCAGAATAATTTTGTTTTATCAAATAATAAAATTTATCCAAAATAATCCGCCTCTCTTTAGGATAAGAAATTAGAACTCTATTGTCCACATAAATTGGGGACCTCATTCCCGAAGTAAAAACAAAAGGATTTTTTAAATTAATCTTAACCGCTTTTTTTTCAAGCAGCATTTTAGCTATTTCAATATCTTTCATTTATTTTTATTAATGATTAAATTTATAAGGAAACTTTCCTGCCCCTGATATCTCTTTTATAATGTCCGAATTCTTCGGAGTTTAACAAAATCCCGGCTTTAAAAACCGGTCCGTCTTTACACACTCTTTTTGCGCTTTTATCTATACAACACTGACCGCAAATCCCAATAGCGCAAACCATAAAACGCTCCAGGGATATCTCGCATCGGATTTTATTTTTTTGGGCAATTTGAGCTACTTTATATAACATTTTTTCCGGGCCGCAGGCGAAAATTTTGTCGATTTTTTTAAGCTTTAAAAGATCTTCAAGGGCATCTGTAGTAAATCCCTTTTGCCCGAAAGAACCATCGTCGGTCATAAAATAAGCTCCGGGAGTTAATTTTTTGATTTCTCTGTCCTTAATAAAAACATCCTTGCTTCTGCAGCCGGCTATAAAGTGAACCGTTTTGTTTCTTTTTTTTGCTTCATGAAGTAAAAAATTAACAGGCGCAATTCCGCAGCCGCCGCCAATAATGGCAATCCTTTTTTCCATATCGGAAAAATGAAAACCTTTTCCATAAGGTCCTTGAATTCCCACTTTATCGCCTTTTTTTAATTTAAACATTTCCCTGGTAAATTTTCCTACTTTCATAACCGTTATATGAAAGTTTCTATTATCCTGATAAGAAACGCTAAAAGGTTTACTTTCAACACCGGGTATCCAAAGCATTACAAACTGCCCGGGCTTTGCTTGAAGGGAGCCGGAAAATACAAAAGTCTTGAAATCTTTAGCCTCATCAATTGTCTTTTGAATTGTGTAAATTTCAGGTTGATCCATTTTAAAAATAAAATTTCTTAAGAAAGCTTCTGGATAAGGAAATTCAAAATTATTTAACAATGCCCATAATCTCATTAATATTACCGAGCTTGTTTTTTTTCATCCATTCCGTTATCTCATCACAAACTTTTTTAAAAACCCCGATATCCCTATAATGAACCGCTGAACCAATAGCAACCAGACTGGCGCCGGCCATCAACATTTCTATCGCATCTCTTCCATAAGTTACCCCTCCCACTCCGATTATGGGAATCTTAATGTTTTTATAAATATCGTTTATCATTTTTACCGCCAAAGGACGAATGGCAGGGCCGCTTATGCCACCCGCTCGAGCTGATAAAACCGGTTTTTTAACATCAATATTAATAACCATTCCCGGCCCCAAAGTATTAATAGCGCAAACAGCGTCCGCTCCAGCCTCTTCCACTTCTTTAGCGATTTCAACAATATCGGCCACATTTGGGGAGAGTTTGGCAATAACCGGTTTTTTTGTGTGTTTTTTAACGATTTTTATCACTTTTCCCGACATACCTAAAACACAAGCAAAGGGTTTTCCATGTTCCGATTGAACATTGGGGCACGACACATTTACTTCTATCAAATCAGCTTGCGTCTCATCCACTCTTTTGGCGATATCTTCAAATTCTTTTAAACTAAATCCAAAAATACTTAAAATCAAGGGGTTTTGAGGTTTACGTTTTTTAAACTCCTTTATTTCGTTTTTCTCATTTTCAAAACCAGCGTTGGTTAGGCCATAACAATTTAACATACCGGACTCATAAGTTATAACTTTGGGGTTGGGGTGCCCATCTCTACCTTCGATATTGGTTGATTTTGTAGTAACTCCCGCCGCCCCGTTATCAATAACACTTACCATCGAAGAAGCTGACATCCCCAAAATTCCCGAGGCCAAAATGATCGGATTTTCAAAATCAAAGCCTAAAAATTTTGTTCTTAATTTTTTCATTTATTATTAATATACGAATAATGCGGATATAAAAATTAATTCTAAATTAAATGTGTCAACCTGAAATCAGCTCTAACAAAAATCCATCAAACCGTAAAAATCCAAGAGTTTTTATCGCAACCAATCCCCTGCTTTTCCTGTCTGCATTAAAGCTTGATTCAAAACATCTCTGGAATCTCTAGCTGCTTTTTCAATTAATTGAAAGCTTTGCTCTTCACTGCTGGAAGCATTTCCCTGATTATCCAAATGAGCCGTTGTAATTCCCCTTGAAGAATTAACAATTATCCCCAGTCCATCATCCTTGGCAGCGATTACAGCATCCAGAGCAAATCCGCCTTGAGCGCCAAAGCCCGGCACCAAAAACCAATGATTAGCTAAAATATTTCTTAAAATCTGAGATTCTTCAGGATAAGTGGCGCCGGCGACAATTCCAAAATTATTATAACCGTTTTGACCAAATGTGTCTTTTGACCATTGCCTTACTAGAAAAGCGATTTTTTCCCAAACTCTGTCAAATTCGATCGATAAAATATTTTCAATTTCCGAATTGGGTTTAAAAGAAGTCTTGCACACTGCAAAAACCCCCTTTCCCTGAGCTGTCATTTTTTCAATAAAAGGATCCAGGCAGGCTTTGCCGATTTGAATGTTTAAAGTTAAAGCATCCACTTCCAGTGGATTTTTAGCTTTTTGATTATTCACTAATTCCACTTCTTTTTCAAAATAAGCCCGGCTGTAAGCCTTAGCTGTGTCTCCCCCATCCCCTCGCTTAACATCCAAAATAACCATTAAGCCTTTCTTTTTAGCATATTTAATGGTTTCTTCTAACACCCAGATACCGAAATGTCCCAGTTTTTCATAAAAAGCGCTCTGAGGTTTAACGCAGACGCAGTACGGAGCAACCACATCAATTATTTTGGTGTTAAAGCGAAGAATGGAATAGGCGGTTACCTTAAAAGGATCCTTAAATTCCTTTAAAGCTTGCTCTTTCAAAAATTGCGGGATATGAGAAAGTTGAGGGTCCAAACCTACGCATAAAATCGTTTTTTTGGTTTTAATGTTTTGGATTAATTTGTCGCTAAAGGTTATCATTGGAAAATTTAATTAATATAAGATCTTGTTTTTAGACTATTGAAAAATAAAATTCATAAATAGCTCCTGTTTAAGTAAAAAAGCTATAAATGTAGCGCTTTTTCCGAAAAACAAACTAAAGTAAATTATTATTAAAAAACCTAAAAAATCACTTACCTCTCTATTTTTTGAGAGCCTATGAAAAATAAGCTAATCCAACAAAATTTTCATTTTTTTCAAAAAACTGCAATATTTGCTTTATTTTTCAAAGGTTCCCAAACACAATTTTTCCCTGAGCAATCGTCATTATCGGCCAGCCTTTTAATTCCCAATTATCAAACGGGCTCCAACCGCACTTTGTTTTTAGTGTATTATTTTTTAAAGTTTTTGTTAAATTTAAATCTATAATTGTTAGATTGGTTTTATGTTTAGAGTCCAATTTACCTAAATAATTTAATCCGAAAATTTTGGCTGAATTTTGACTTAAAAGAAAAACTAATTTTTCCAATCTGATCATCCCCTTATTATAAGCATCAATTAGCAAAGGGGTTGTTGTTTCCAAACCCGGAACCCCAAAAGGAGGGCTTGAGCTTTGTTTTTCCTGTTTGGTGTGGCCAGCATGATCGGAACCAATAGTATCAATTAAACCGCTTTCGATAGCTGCCCATAAACTTTGCTGATCTCTTTTGTTTCGTAGCGGCGGCCGCATTTTGGTAAAGCCGTCTTTATCTAAGTCTTGATCTAAAAACAAATGATGAGGTGTCACCTCTACAAAAATTGGATCATTGGCTGTTTTTTTATACTTTTTAATTATCTGTAATTCGCTTTCCTGGCTGATGTGACATAAATAAAGCTTGGTATGATGCTTTTTGGCCAGCTTGATAGCCAGTTCTACTTTCTCATCTTCGGCATGCACACTAACTAAAGGGGCTATCGCGAACATCTTATCTAACAATTTTTCGTCCTCTATCAAAAGATCGCCGGTGGTATGATTTAAATAAATTTTTAAAGAATGAACTTTTTTGTCCCGAAAAGCTTTAACTATTTCTTGAGTGTTGTCCCGGGCTGAAGCGCCAAAGTGAAAGCCGCAGTCAATAATGCTTTTTTTTGCCACCTGTTTTCTTTTTTCCAGCGTTTCTGAATCCAAAACCGGCGGCATTGTGTTGGGCATATCGATAAAATAAACAAAACCGCCTTTGGCCGCCGCTTTAGACCCGGTTAAAAAATCCTCCTTAAAAGCCAACTCAAAATCCCTGATATGAACATGAGGATCGATTAAGCCGGGTAAAATAGCCAGATCCCGCGCTTCAATTTCCAAATTTGATTTTCCTTGAAAATCGTTTAAATCACTTACAATATCTGAAACTTCAAATTTTTTAAACTTTCTTAGTTTACCGTTAAAAAAAAGCAAAGGGTTTTTAAAAATTATGTTCATAAATCAAAAATTTTTAGCAATAAAGCCATTCTCATATACATTCCATTTCCGGCCTGCTCAAAGTAAAAAGCATAAGCCGTATCATCCACTTCCTGAGCAATTTCATCGTTCCTGGGAAGCGGGTGTAAAATTTTTAAATCTTTTTTGGCGTTTTTTAATAAAAGATTATCTACAACAAACTGACCTTGATATTTTCGAGCTTTCTTTTTATCTTTAAAGCGATCGCTTTGAATTCGAGTCATATAGACAATGTCCGCCTTTTGAAAAGCCTGTTTTAAATCTTGAGTCTGTTTAAATTTTAATCCCGCTTTTTTAACCGCTTCTTTAATATCATCTTTCATAGCCAAATCCTTACAGGAAACATAGGTAATCTCCACATTCTGGAAATTTGTTAAAGCTTTGGAAAGAGAGCGAACGGTTCGACCAAATTTTAAATCACCAACCATCGCTATCTTTAAATTATCGATCTTTTTTCTAATTTGATAAATGGTCATTAAATCAAGTAAAGTCTGAGTCGGATGCTCGTTAGCGCCATCACCGCCGTTAATTATAGGAACTTTGGAAACCTTTTTAGCCAACTTGGCGGCTCCGGATTTGGGATGACGCATAACAATCAAATCACTGTATTGATTTACAACTCTGATCGTATCGGTTAAAGATTCGCCTTTTTTTCCGTAAGAAGAAGACCCGGGTTGCGAAAAACCGATCGTTTTACCGCCAAGCCGATTGACAGCCGCCTCAAAACTAAGTCTGGTACGAGTGGAGGCTTCAAAAAACAACAACGCGATAATTTTACGCTGCAATTTATTGCTATATTTTTCAGGTTCCTTTTTTATTTTTAAAGCCAACTCTATCAAAGACTCGATTTGAAATCTGTTTAATTGCGAAATTTGAGTTAAATTTTTCATAATAAAATAATTAATTCAAAATAATTTATTGTATCTGATCAAAAAACCGCATTATTTTCTTATTTTTAAATACTTTCTAAACAACTGGAATTTATTAAACCCTAAAATCTCTATCTATAATTCAAATACTCATCCCAACTTTTAATCTTTAAATCCGGATCCTTTTCCAAGGATCTGACCAAAAGTTTAGCCAGCTGAAGATTGTTAATTAAAGGAATGTTAGCGTCAACGGTGGCGGTTCTTATGTAATAACCTTTGGAAAAACCTTTTTTATTTAAATCTTTGGGTATATTAATTACTAATCTAATATTTTTTGCCTTAAAGTGCTCCAAAACTTTTCCGTTTCCTTGCTCTTTTTTTGGAGAATATTCAAAATCCAAAAATTCGACCTTAACTCCTTTTTTAAAGCAGACTCGGGCGGTTCCTTTGCTGCAATAAACATTGTAATTCAGCGCTTTTAATCTTTGAATATAATTTACAAAATCAAGTTTGGCTTCCAAGGGACCGATGGAAATAAAAATATTTTTTTTAGGTTTTTTAAAATTAACAGCATACATCGACTTTAAAAAAGCCTCCTCCAAAGAATCGCCGATAGAGGCCACCTCTCCGGTGGAAGTCATTTCCACCCCCAAGACCGGATCCGCGCCTTTTAATCTGGAAAAAGAAAATTGAGGCGCTTTTACCCCGACATAATCCAAATCGATTGTGTTGTATTCCTTCTTTTTATATTTATTCATCATAGCCTGAGAAGCAATACGAATAAAATTATAACCGGTTATTTTGGAAGAAAAGGGGAAGGAACGACTGGCTCTTAAATTGCACTCAATAACTTTTATATCATTGGCTTTTGCTAAGAACTGGATATTAAAAGGACCGGTTATTTTTAATTCTCTGGCAATATCTTTAGTAATGCGTTTTACTCTTCGAATGGTTTCCAAATAAAGTTTTTGGCCGGGCAAAACAATGGTGGCATCTCCACTGTGCACTCCTGCATTTTCCACATGTTCGCCAATGGCGTAAATTAAAATCTTACCGTTTTGGGCCACCGCATCCACCTCAATTTCTTTGGCGTTAATTTCGAATTTAGAAACCACTACCGGATGTTCAAAGGAAATTTGAGTGGCAATTTTTAAATAATTTTTTAGATGATTTTTGTTGTAGGCCACACTCATAGCCAATCCCGACAAAACATAGGAAGGCCGCACTAAAACCGGATAGCCCACTTCTTCTGAAAATTTTAAAGCATTGGAAATTTTTGAAAACTCATTCCATTTGGGTTGGGAGATTTTCAACTTATCCAATAAAGAAGAAAATTTATGCCGGTCCTCGGCTTTATCTATATCTACTGCCTTGGTGCCAAAAATTCTCACCTTTTCCTTATGTAATTTCAAAGCCAGATTGTTAGGAATTTGACCTCCCATGGAAACCACCAAACCTTGCGGTTTTTCAAAATCCCAAACATCCAAAACCCTTTCCTCGCTTAACTCATCAAAGTATAGTTTGTCGCACTCATCATAATCAGTGGAAACCGTTTCCGGATTATAATTTATCATAACGGTTTTATAACCGTTTTTTCTAAAAGTCCGAATGGTATTTACGCAGCACCAGTCAAACTCCACTGAAGACCCGATACAATAAGGCCCGCTTCCTAAAACAACCGCTTTTTTTTCCTTTTTGTTTTCCAAATCCAGATCGTTTTCAACGGCATGATAAGTAAAATAAAGATAATTGGTCTGAGCGGGAAATTCAGCGGCCAAAGTGTCTATTTGTTTTACGAAAGGCCTGATATCAAGCTTTTTTCGAATGACTCTAATTTGACTTTCATTGACAAAAAGATACCAACCGATTTGAGCATCTGAAAAACCCAATTTTTTAGCTTCAAGCAGAACCTTAAAAACTTTTCTTTTATTTTTGACAGATTTAATTTTATATAAAGCATGTTTTTTATATTTGCCGGTCTTAATCTTTTCTTCGTCAAAATCCTTAATTTTTCTAAACTCAATTTCCTTTTTTAAACTATCAATAGTGTCACGGTAATCGGAAATTTTTTTTAATTTATGAATAAACCAGCTGTCGATTTGACTTAACCGAGAAATTTTCTCCACTGTCCATCCCTCTTCCAAAGCTTTAGCAATCGCAAAAATTCTACGAGGCGTGGGGTTTTTAATTTCTTTTTTCAGATCTTTGAATTCAAAACTCCAATCCGTAAAACCATAAGAACCGGTTTGCAACATCCGGATCGCTTTTTGGATAATTTCTTCAAAACTGCGACCAATGGCCATAACTTCACCCACGCTTTTCATTTCCGAACCGATTTGCGTATCCACCCTTCTGAATTTATTCAAATCCCAGCGAGGAAACTTCAAAACCAAATAATCCAAAGCTGGCTCAAAGCAGGCAAAAGTTTTTTTGGTAATAGCGTTTTTAATTTCATAAAGCTTTTTTCCCAATGCCAGTTTGGCCGCTACATAAGCCAAGGGATAACCGGTAGCCTTGGACGCCAGAGCGGAAGAACGGCTTAGTCTGGCGTTGACTTCAATTACACGGTACTCCAATTTTTTGGGATTAAGGGCAAATTGAATATTGCACTCCCCTACAATTCCCAAATGACGAATAATCTTGATGGAAAGAGTTCTTAGAAAATGATACTCCCGATTGTCCAGCGTTTGGCTGGGCGCCACCACAATTGATTCTCCGGTGTGAACACCCAGCGGATCAAAATTTTCCATATTGCAAACCGTAACACAATTATCAAATTTATCCCTAACCACTTCATATTCAACTTCTTTCCAGCCTTTTAAGGATTCTTCAAGTAGAACTTGTTTGGAGTAATTAAAAGCTTTATCCAAAAGCCCGGTTAATTCGGCTTTGTTTTTGGCAAACCCCGAACCTTTCCCGCCCAGACTGTAAGCTGCTCTGACAATCATAGGAAACCCGATTTCTTTAATTTTTTCAAAAGCCTGTTTTTTGGAATTTACCGCTATGCTTTTGGGGGTTTCCACTTTAATTTGATCAAGTTCTTTGACAAACAAGTCTCTATCTTCGGTTTTTTCGATTGTCTGAACCGGAGTACCCAAAATTCGAACCTTGTTTTTTTTCAAAATACCTTTCCTGTATAAATCTAATCCGCAATTTAAGGCGGTCTGACCTCCAAAAGAAAGAAGAATGGAGTCAGGTTTTTCTTTTTCAATAATTTGTCTTACAAACTTGGTTTTTACCGGCAAAAAATATATCTTATCAGCCAGCCCCTTATCGGTTTGGACTGTGGCAATATTGGGATTAATTAAAATCGTTACGATGTTTTCCTCTTTTAGAGCTTTAATGGCCTGGCTCCCGGAATAATCAAATTCTCCGGCCTGTCCGATTTTTAAACCGCCGGAACCTAAAATTAAAACTTTTTGGATTTTTTTTGCTTGCATATTTATAAAAAATTAAAGACAATCAATTTCTATAAAATATCCACAAATTTTTTAATCAGCCAATTTGTGTCATTGGGGCCGGGAGTTGCTTCGGGATGAAATTGAACCGCAAAAAATCTCTGGCTTTTATGTTTAATCCCCTCCAGAGTTCCGTCGTTGGCGTTAACAAACCAGGGTTCCCAATCTTTTTTTAAACTTTTTTTATCAACACAAAAACCATGATTTTGGCTGGTTAAATAACATCGGTTGGTTCCAAGTTCAATACAAGGCTGATTTTGACTTCTATGCCCGTATTTTAATTTAAATTTTTTAGCTCCCGCGGCCAATCCCATTATCTGCTGTCCCAAACAAATGCCAAAAACCGGTTTGTTTTTTTCAATAGCCCATTTAACGCTTTTTATGGTTTGAGGATTTTTTTCCGGGTCTCCCGGACCGTTGGAAATAAATAAACCGTCAAAATCTTGGTTTTTAATATTATAATCTTTAGGAACTCTAATAATCTGTACCTTATATTTTAAAAAACTATGGAAAATATTGTTCTTTGCCCCGCAGTCCAAAAAAAGGATTTTTTTGACAGATGTTTTGGCGTTTTTTAAGGATCCGCTTCCAAAATATCCGGTAACTTTTTTAGCGCAAACTTGTTTTACCAAATCCCGTTCATTTGGGTCATGAAAATTTAGACTGGAAAATTTTTTACCGTAATTTTTAATTAAAATTTTACCCAGCATCACTCCTTTTTGACGAAGTTTCTTAGTCAAAGCCCGAGTATCAATTCCGGTAATGGCCGGGATTTTTTGAGATTTCAAAAAATCCCCTAACGAGGATTTGGCTTTCCAATGACTATAATTTTGACAGTATTGACTGACAATTAAGCCTCGAACATGGGCCCTGGACGACTCAAAGACCGTGGAAATCCCTTGTATTTTTTTATCCCCGGGAACTCCATAGTTTCCGATTAAGGGATAAGTAAAAACCAGAATTTGACCACTATATGATGGGTCTGTCAAGCTTTCATTATAACCAACCATTCCCGTATTAAAAACAACTTCCCCATCATTTTCTCTTGAACTTCCAAAGCTAAAGCCTTCAAATCTACTGCCATCTTCCAAGACCAGTTGCGCTTTTTTCATATTAGCTTAAGTTTAAATAATAAAAAAAATACCCTCTTTTTAAGGGTACGGCGATTAAATCATTCAAAAAACAAAAAGACAATGCTGAAAAAATTATAGGTTTTTGAAAAAAATGATTATTAGATTGAATTTTCATTTAATTGTTTTTTTTACTCCAAAACAGTTTGGCACAAAATAAAATTTTTCGCAAACTCAGGAATCAGAAATAACTTTTTTCATTGTTCCGTAAGTCTGTTTAGCGCTTTTTTCCCAAGAAAAATTTTCAACCTGACTCAATCCCTTATTAATTATTTTCCTTTTAAACTTTTTGTCTTTTAAAACTTCAACCATGGTGTTAAAAAGACTGGTAGGATTTTTTTCATTAAAATAAAGAGCCGCTTTCCCCCCGACTTCGGTCAAGCTGGAATTTTTGGCGCAAACTACCGGGGTGGCGCAAGCCATGGCCTCTAAAACCGGAATTCCAAAACCTTCGTAAAGACTTGGAAAAACAAATATCTCACTACCCCCCATCAAATAAGGGAGCTCTTGAGTTTCATATTGGCCGGTAAAAACAATATCTCTTAAATAACGGGATTTTTTCGCTTGATCAAAAATTTCTTGATAAAGCCAGGCTTTGGGTCCGGCAATCACCAGTTTAATGTCTTTAAATTCGCTATGATAGATGTAATAATCCTTTAATTTATCAAAAGCCTTTAACAAGGTTGTAAGGTTTTTTCTGGGCTGCAAAGCTCCGGCATAAAGTAAATAATTTCCAAAAATTTTATATTTCTTTTTTACCCGTTCAATCTCTTTTTTATTTTTGGCTTTTTTTTGATTAAATATTTTTTTATCATAGCCATGATAAATCACTTCAATATCATTAGGAGAGGTTTTATAATACTTAATAATGTCTTTTTTGGTGTTTTGAGAAACAGCGATTATTCTGTCAGCTTTTTTTAAGGCAAAGTAAGTAAAGATGTTTAATAAAATTCTATCTTTTAAGGGAAAATGCTTTTTAAAGATTTTAAAGGCCAAATCATGGACAGTTATAATTGTTTTAATATTTTTAGGCATTAAAAAAGGAACGGTCTGAAGCGGCATCCATAAAAGCCGGGGTTTATCTCTTTTGATTTCAAAAGGAAATTTAAGCTGAGTCCAAAAAAACGGGAAATGAGACCTGATAATTTCATAATTATCAAAAATTTTAAATTTTAATTGAGAGTTAATATTGCCTTTGGTGTAAATATAAAATCGACTTTTTTGGGAAAATTTTCCTAAATAATTTAAAATATTTTTGATATAAATTCTGGTTCCGTCAACTCTTTTATAACAAAGATCCGCCGCGTCAATAGCAATTTTAATTTTATTTGTTTTCTTGTTCATAAACTTATTTTAAGCCATAATTAAATTTTCAACAATAGAATAAGCAACGCCAATTGTTTGAACTATTCTTGAAATAAGGATAATCCAAATTAATCAGCCTTCCCATCGATGGTGGGGTGATGTGCTTTAAAAAATTTGCAAAATATAATTTTTAAATTTAATATAAAAAATGTCCTAAAAAAATCTAAAAATATTTTAACAGATAATTAAATAAATAAAATGAAACTAAAATTATTTACCAAAAACGAATGTCCCAATTGTCCGCCGGCTAAAACCTTAGCTGAAGAAATTGAAAGCGAAGAACAGTTGGAGGTGGAATATTTTAATGTTGATGAAGCGGAAGGTCTGGGAGAAGCTCAATTCTATAATATTTTAGCTACCCCTTCTTTGGTTTTGTGCGACAAACAAGACAATGAGGTAAAATCCTGGAGAGGCGAAGTTCCCGAAAAACAGGCAATCTATGATAATCTGGAGTAATCAATAATTAAAATATCCTTTCCGGTCAAGAAACCTCTGGAAAATAAGATAATCCAAAAGCGTTATTTAAATTCTTGGGGAATAGCCAAGTGGTAAGGCAACGGGTTCTGGTCCCGTGATTCGGGGGTTCGAATCCCTCTTCCCCAGCCAACCCAACCTCTTAAAAAGTCAGGTATTATTCAACTAAAACCACAATTTCTTTTTTGAAAAACAAAACACCTACTACTTTAACTCTTTAATTATAGCATTATATCTGTCAACTTTTTGATTAAACTCAATTACTTTTTGATTATAAACCTTTACCTCTTCTTTGATTTGATTAACCAGTTCATTATAGTCGGGCACTAACTTATTGTATTTGGAATCATCCGTGTTTTTGTATTGATTTAATTCTTTTTCCATTTCCCTGAGTTTATCTTGTTTTTGAGAAATGCTCTTTTTTATAGCCAAAAGGTTTTTTTTGGATGTCGGAATTTCCAATTCTAAACCCTCCATTTCCTTCATTAAACTGAAAGTTTTACCAACCCCTTCATAGGTTTTGCCTTGAGTTTTTTGAAAAACCCTTACATTGGAGGGTTTAATTTGATCTAAAATAGAAGAATCCTCCTGGGAAGCATCGATTTGTTCTCTGCTGACAGCCTCATTGCTTTGTTCATCCAAAGTCGGCACTACACCGATATTGTGTCCCAGGGTAGTGGTTTCGATATAACAATAACCGGTCCCTTCGGTCGAATATTCAACAGGACATAAAACCCCCACCGCCATATGGTTCTGTTGCGGATATTCAAATAAAGCCGCGCCATAATTCAACTCTCTTAATAAAGCTGCCAATAAAAAACTTTTGCCTGAACAAACCGCTTTTTTTTCGTATAAAACTTCATAAGGATACCTGGGTTTAATTCCCTTGGAACCTTTCAAAATCTCTTTTGCTCTGAAAGAATCATAAAAAAACGACTGCACAAAGACCACCGCCAATTCCACCAACTGATCGTCGGTCAAATTCCTCTGTTTTTGAAACTCCCGAAATTTGGAGACAATTTCTTGAATACTGGCATCGTTTTTAGCTTGTTGAAGAAAAATTCCATAATATTCGTCTTCCCAGCCTTGAGGTATTTCTCCGGAATAAATGTAAACTTTAGGTTGACTAACATAAAAATCATAAATTGATTTATAAAGAGTCTGACTGAATTCATATTCCTGATCCTTATACTGAAAAGAATAAACCATCTCTTTAGGACCGGTTTTTTGAGAGATCTGTTTTTCCTTAACTTTACTTTCTTCGATAATGGCGGGTTTTTGGGAAGGAGAAACCACGGGAGCGGTCTGGGTGGAAACCGGATCCGATTGAAGATTTTTTTTCTGATATTTGTCAATTAAAAAAATCCCTACCCCCAGTAATATCAAGAATAACAAAACTTTTAAAAATTTTTTCATTTTTATTTTGGATTTAGATTTATTTCAAGAACAAACAACAAAACCCCAATCATAAAATCAAATGCTTAATTCCTCTTCAATTAAACTTAAATCACTAAATTGATCAGTTTGTCCTTAATAAAAATTTTTTTCTTAATTTCTTTTTCTTTGATATGTTTAGCGATTTTTTTATGTTCCAGGGCTTTTTGCAAAACTTCTTTTTCTTTTGCTCCTCTGGCTAATTTTAATCGGCCTCTTAATTTTCCGTTGATTTGAATTACAAATTCCACTTGTTCTTCTTTAACTAATTCTTTTTTGTAATCCGGCCAAGTTTGAAGAAAAATCGAATCCTTAAATCCCAAAATCTCCCAAAATTCTTCGCCAAGGTGTGGCGCAAAAGGACTGATTAAAATAGCTAAAACCTTTAAGCAATAAAAATTTTCCTCATCGTTTAATTTGGAATGCTCTTTTTTATACCAGTTAACCATTTCCATAATCGCGGCAATGGCTGTATTGAAACTCATTCTTTCCAAATCTTGCGTGGCCTTTTTAATGGTTTTATGGACCATTGAAATATTTTTTGAAGTTAAGTTATCTTTAATAATCTTAGGTTTTGCTTTGGTTTTTCCAAAATGATCAAAAATTTTGTAAAGCTTTTTGACAAACCTAAACATACCCGACATTCCGCTGTCGCGCCAGTCCCCTCCCTGGCTGACTTGGCCTAAAAACATTAAATAAAGCCGGACGCTGTCAGCGCCGAATCTTTGAACATATTCGTCAGGATTAATCACATTGCCTTTGGACTTGCTCATTTTAGAGCCATCCTTAATCAATAAGCCATGCCCAAAAAATTTAGCATAAGGCTCTTCAAAATCACAATAACCCAAATCATAAAAAACCATTGTTACAAATCTGGAATATAGCAGATGCAAAACTGTATGTTCTTTGCCGCCAATGTACATATCAACCGGCATCCATTTTTTAATTCTTTTCCGATCCAGCGCCTTTTTATCGTCTTTGGCATTCAAATACCTGAAAAAATACCAACTGGAGTCCACAAAAGGATCACTGACATCGGTTTCTCTTTTGGCCCGGCCCCCACAACTTGGACAAGTAGTGTTTACAAATTCCTCCACCTTGTTTAGGGGTCCTTTTCCGGAACCGTCAGGATGAAAATCCTCCAATTCCGGCAGCTCCACCGGAAGATCTTTTTCCTCAACCGGAACCCAGCCGCATTTCTTACAATAAACCATCGGGATCGGAGGTCCCCAATAACGCTGACGCGAGACACACCAATCGCGGAGTTTGTAAGTTACGGTTTTTTCACCCCAGCCTTTTTCTTCCATGTAATCCATAATCTTTTTTCTGGCCTTTTTGTGATCAAGTCCGTTTAAAAAATCCGAATTCATCATTATGCCTTCGTGATTGACTTTTTCCTTTGTATCGATTTTGGAATCATCGCCATCGTAAGTTTTCATTACCCGGATAATTTCCAAATTAAATTCTTGAGCAAATTCAAAATCCCTTAAATCATGACCGGGAACCCCAACCACCGCCCCGGTGCCCACACTGCCTAACACAAAATCGGCCACATAAACCGGCATTTTATAACCGGTTAAATTGTTAATGCAATAACTGCCGGTAAAAACTCCGGTTTTTTTTCTAGCCTGAGCGATTCTGTCCTGTTCCGACATTTTTTTTACTTTTTCCACATATTTTTTAACTTTATCTAAATTTTCTTTTTTGGTGATTCCAAGAAGTTTTTTGTATTCCGGAGCAACCACTATAAAAGTAGCTCCAAAATTAGTTTCAGGATAAGAAGTAAAACAAGTTACGGTTTCCTTTAACCCTTCCACCTCGTAAGTAATGTTTATTCCCTCGCTTCTACCGATCCAATTAATCTGGCCAGTTTTAACATCCTGACTCCAGTTCATTTTCTTTTTTGGATCGTTTTGCTCTAAATTATCCAGCAATCTTTGAGCATAATCGGTGATTTTAAAAAACCACTGCTTCATCTGTTTTTTTTCAATCAAGTTATCGCATCTTTCACATTTGCCTGAGATCACCTGCTCGTCTGATAAAACGGTTTTACAGGAAGGACACCAATTTACCGGCGATTTCTTCCGATAAGCCAAACCTTTTTTATACATTTGCAAAAACAGCCATTGAGTCCATTTATAATAATCGGGTTTATAGGTTTCCACCGTCCGACTCCAATCGTATTGATTTCCGATCATATGAAGCTGTTTGTAAAATCTTTTCTCGGTGCGTTTTGATACATCTTTAATATGCTGCCCGATTTTCATTGCAAAGTTTTCGCTGTGAATTCCAAAACCGTCCAAACCGATGGGCTCAAAAACATCATAGCCTTTTAATCTCATATATCTTCCCCAGCAATCGCTATGCACAAAAGCGTACATATTGCCGACATGAAGACCTTCAGCAGAAGGATAGGGAAACATCATTAAGTTGTAATAAGGCTTTTTATCCTTATCCAGGTCCGCTTTATAAATTTCGGTTTTCCGCCATTTCTTCCGCCATTTTTCTTCAATTTTTTTATGATCGTACATAAGTAAAAATAAAAAACATTAGCTCTAATCGCCTTTATAATGTTATTTTCATTTGCTTTTGTCAAATAAAAAAACAAAAAATCAGCGCTTTCTGTTTTTTTTGACTCTTGCCAGTTTCGGGCTAAATACTGCCGGTTCTGGTTACATATTCAAAAACTTAAGCAGTTCATAGACCATAAAACCGGGCCAAAGCAAAGCCTTTAAAATCCCTATTATTCCGTCCACGAAACCGGCCGCATTGGAAAGATAGTAAATCAAGGCGCCGACTAAGCCCAATCCATAAACCGCTCCGGAAGAATCGCATCGGGTGAAATATTTCTTACATTCTTTAGCCGCTTTGGTTTTTTTTGCCATTTATTTATTTTAAGAATTAATTAATATCGCCGCGCAAGGGATCTAAAATTTTAAAGCAGC
>WJJL01000046.1 GCA_014729725.1 Candidatus Moraniibacteriota bacterium
ATGGAGGCGGTTATTGGCTTAAAAACCGAACCCGGCTCATATTGACTGGAAATGCAATTATTTTTAAAAATAGCAGGATCCTCTACTTTATTGAATTCATTATTGTTGTAAGAAGGGCTCTCCGCCATGGCAATAATCTTTCCCGTGTTCGGGTCCATTACTATGATACTTCCGGATGCGGCCCCGTACTTTTCTACTGATTGGTTCAATAAATTTTCCACGAAATATTGAACGCTGTGGTCTAAAGTTAAAACAATATCTGTTCCATGTTTGGGTTTTTCCATAACTCTTTGATTAATCGAAATCCAACGGCCGCTGGTGTCTTTTTCCGCTTTTACAAAACCGGCCTGACCTTCCAACTGTTCGTTGAAATAACCTTCTATCCCGTATTGACCTACTCTTTTGCCCTTGTTATAACCTACAAAGCCGATTATTTTGGAAGCTAGGTTCCCTTGTGGATAATGCCTCCACCTTTCACTAAACATCTCCACTCCCCGCATATTTTTCTGCTCTATAATCTTGGATTGCTCCTGGGTTATTTTTCTTTTGATAACTTCATATAAATCATCCTCTTTCATAACCTTTCTTCTAACCTCCTGCTCATCGATTAAAAAAAGCGAGGAAAGAGTTTTTATCACCCCTTCTTTGTCAACAATATTTTTAGGCACAATGTAAACCGTGTTTCTTTGTTCATTGGTAGCGATTGGAATAGAGTTGGTGTTTCCGTCTTTAATGTAGATCTGACCTCTTTGAGCTTTAAGTTTTTCAAAGAATTGATGCTGCTCCTGAGCTTTAGCTTCCAATCTTTCATGCTCTAAAATTTGCAATTCATAAAGTCGATGAAAAATTACTGCCATTATTCCAATTACCAGCAAAAATAAAAAATTAACTCTCCAGTTAACTAAAGGTTTAAAGGATTGTTTATTTCTTTTTTTAGAATTTCTTGACATATAAAATATTAAAATTACCCAATTATATTTAAATTAATAATCGTTGAAGAAAGCTTCTTCTTAAAATTATTACGAGATTAAACTATCTGTGATGTAGCCTACCCCTGAAAATTTTAGTGTTGAAAATTTACCTTAAAACTAATCAAACAAACCTTTACCTTCAATATCATCCACCACATGGCCTAGATATAAAAGCGCTAAAGCTAATTTATCCGCAGCATCAGGATAATAAAATTGACCGATAAGTTTAGTCATATTCTCCCGCAAAAGCCTGTTTTCAAAAATTTCCCTGATTTTTCTAATTAAGATTTCCCTTTGTAAATTATGTTCTTCAATAACCACTGCTCCCCCATCCCTTCCCACACTGTAAGCGTTATAAATCTGATGATTATTGGCCCCGTGTCTCAAGGGAATTAAAATCGAGGGTTTTTTATTGGCTGCAATTTCAGTAATAGAGGTGGCGCCGGCTCGGGAAATAATCAAATCAGCAATTTTATAAGCATGGATCATTTCTTTGGAAAAAAATTCATAAGGATGATAATCGGAACGAGAAATTTTAATTCCCAATTTACCTACCTGTTCAACAATTTCGTCCATTTTTCCTTTACCTGTTAAATGAATAATTTGATAAAATTTTAAGAGCTTAGGTAAAGCTTTAACCAAGGTTTGATTAATTATCTCAGAACCCTGACTGCCGCCCATCACAAAAATTACCGGCTTGTTATTTCTTAAATTAAAAATCTGTCTGGCGGTTTCTTCATTCCCGGCAGTAATATTGAACCGAACCGGATTGCCGGTGAAAAAAACCTTTTCCTTTTTAAAATACTGCCTGGCGTATTGAAAAGAAATAGCAACTTTGTCGGCAAGATTAGCCAAAAAACGATTGGCTCTTCCGGCAACCGCATCAGATTCATGAATTAATATGGGTATAAAATAAAGCCGAGCCGCTATAACAGGACCCACCGATCCATAACCGCCTTTAGAAAAAACAACATCCGGCATAAACAGTAAAACACTCAATAGGCTTTGAATAATTCCAATAGGAAAAAGTAAAATTTCCAAATAATTTAAAACAGAAAAATACCTTCTCCACTTGGAGCTAAAGATTCTTTTAACTTTAATGCCGTTTTCTTCCAAAATAGTCTTGGATAATTCATTTACCGGACCAATGTATAAAAATTTGACTTGACCTTTGGTATAGCTTCTTATTTTTCGAGAAACACTAAGCAGGGGATAAAGATGACCCCCTGTCCCTCCCCCAACTAATAAAACTTTTAAAATCTTCATAAATTAAATTTTACAGGATTTATGACCTTAATAAATTCCATCTGCCGATTGATTTTTTTAAAAAACCTATCTAAAGATTCTCAAAAACCTCTAAAGCCTCTTTAGCTATCAAGTACTCTTCATTGGTTTTTATCGGCAAAATTTTAACATTTTTCAAAAAATCCATATTCTTTAAAACCTCATTTCTGGTCTTTGCCTTTCCGGAGCCTACAGAACCCGTAAAAACAATGGCATGACAACCGTTTAGCGCTGCAAAATAAGCGCCGATATATTTTTTAATCCGATAAATATACATTTTAAAAGCCAAAGCCGTTTTGTTTTTATCCAAATTTTCCAAAACATCCAACATTCCTTTTTTGCCGCAAATTCCATATATACCGCTTTTGTAATTTAACAGTTCATTTATTCTGCTTACTTTCCATTTTTTTTGTCCGGCCAAATCCAAAAGCATGCCCGGATCTACATCTCCACTTCTTGTCATCATCATTAAACCCTCTAGGGGAGTAAATCCCATACTGGTATCAACAGCTCGGCCGAATTTAGTAGCCGTAATACTGGCTCCTCCCCCCAAATGAACTGAGATCAGCTTTAGTTTCTTAATATCTTTTTTTAAAAGTTCAGCGGCTTGGTGACAGACATATTTATGCGAAATGCCATGAAATCCGAATTTCCTGTACCCATATTTATCCGCCAACTCCTTATTAATAGGATATCTGTAAACATATTCTTCCAATTCTTTATAATAACAAGTATCAAAAACCGCTACATTAACGGCTTTGGGTAAGATTCGTCCGGCCGCCACAATGCCTTGTAAATTATGGGGATTATGCAAAGGCGCTAAACTGTTAAGTTTTTTAATTTCTTTAACCTCTTTTTTTTTCATTACTGTAGGGTTTATAAATTTCCTGCCGCCGTTTACATATCTGTGACCAATAACCGAAATCTTTTCCTTATAATCACTGATTTCGTCAACGCAAAGCTCGAAAGCCTGATGATGGTTTTTGATTTTTCCAAAGCCGATTTTGTCAACTCCCCCTTTTTTTATTAATTTTAATTCCGCGTTAAATAAACGATATTTCAAGGTTTGGGATCCAGAATTAATTGATAATATATACATTGTTTTTATCTATTTTTTTAAAAAAAATTAATCGATTTAGTGGTTGGAATTTGTTTAATCAATAATCAATCGCTTGTCTATCTTTTTTTCCTTTTGCTATTTTTCCTTTTGCTAACCGGCAGGGCGCAAAAAGCAATCCCGAACAAATCACAGCCATTATTCATTAAATTGTTTTAATATTGATTTTTATAAACTTTAATGCTAATAATACTATTATTAAAGAAATAAAGAAAGAATTTTTTTAAATTAATTCAAACTTGAAGTTCTTAAAAAGATTATACAAAATTTATTAATTAATGGGTAGAGCTAATCAATTTAGATTATCGCACCCCAAACCTACAATTAGTCCCACTTATTAATTAATTCTTAACCAATTTATCTAGCTATGCCGATCAAAAAAGCCGCTAAAAAATTTATCAAAAGCAGTAAGAAGAAAAATCTTTTAAATAAGAGCTATAAGAATAAGATTAAGCAGGCCGTCAGCGAAACCAGAGAATTTATAGATCAAAAAAAACCCAAAAAAGCGGTTGAATCTTTTAAAAAAGCTCAAAAAGCAATTGACAAAGCCAAACAAAAAAAAGTGATCAAAAAAAATACCGCTAAAAGAAAGAAAAACCGACTCTACGAGGCAATTAAAAAAATTGGGAAATAAATTAAAACTTTACTATAACCCTATCTTGGAAATCTCAGAAAAATAAGTTTTTTATATTAATTTAATTTTTGTCTTTTTTAAAAGCCCGGATCAGGAAAAACAAATAAACAAATCCAAAGCGGTGTTAATATCCATAGCGCCTTTTTTAACCGAATAATCCAATTGGGCCAGCTTCTGATATAAAGTTTTTAGTTTTTTATCGCTGAATCTGGAAATAAAAGATCGGGCCTTATTTATCACAAAAGGATGAATTTGAGTTTCTTTGGCAATTTGATCAGGATTAGAATAATATTTCTGAGCATCTTTAATTTGAAGTAAATTTCTAAACTGATAAACTATCATTGATAAAATATAAAACTCGTTGTCTCCTGTTTTTAAATGATTCTTGATTAATCTTAAGGCTGTTTTTTTGTCTCCTTGCGCCAGAGAATCGATTGTTTTAAAAATATCGTTTAAAAGATCAAATTCAACATTTTCTTTAATGTCTTGTAAAGTTATTGGCATACCTCTTTTGTAAGCGTCAATTTTTTTTAATTCATTAATAATTTTAAAGATATTATTGCCAAGCGCAGCGCAAATTCTGCTAATTTCAATTTTAGAAATTTTAATTCCCAGCATTTTGGCTTGATTTAAAATAAAATTTTCCAATTCAGCTCCGCTTAATTCTTTAAATTCTTTTGATTCTTTGGAATTTCTCTTTAAAAACTTAAAAAGAGAGCTTCTTTTGTCAGGATTTTTTTCAAAAAAATAAATAAATTCGTCTTGACTGTTTTTTAAATTTTTTTGTTTTTTGAAAATTTCCAGCAGATTTTGTTTTTTTTCTTTTAAAGCATTGCTTAAAAAATCGTCAAAAACTATCAATTTTTTTTGACTAAATAACCCACCAGAATTGAAAAAGTCACAAAACTGATTGTTTGTTTCAAAATTTTGAATTTCCGGTTTGATAATTTCAATATTTTTCTTTTGAGCCTGATCCAAAAGCTTTTTTTTGAAATCCATTAATTGATAAGGCTCTTTGCCAAAATAGAGATAATACATAAACTGATTTATCTGATTTTATAAATAAATAATGCTGGTTAATTAAATATTATTAATCCTTCTACTATGTAAGATTTTAATTTATGCAACTGAAAATTCTTGACTGTCAGCTTGCGGATTTGTTGTATTTATTCCCACTTCTATGCATTCTTCTTTGTTAGGAGGACAAATTATTAAACCAGGGTTATTACCCCACTCCCAATGAGAATGCTCATAAAAAAATAGATCTCCTATGGTTACAGATGGTTCTTCTTTTTCTTCCAAGATTCTCTTCAAAATACCAGATATACATGTTGTTGATCTTACTTCCGATTCTGATAAAATAATAGATGTCTTTGATCCTTCATTTGAAGCCGTAAATGTTAAAAACGGACTCAAACCTAAGTTCTGCAAATTTTCTGAAAAATCAAAATAAAAACAGCTTTCTGCAAGAATCATTACTCGCCTTAAATCAATCTTTTTTAAAGCTCCGGCTAAATCTTGAGGGGAAAACCTAGAATTTTCTTTATCATTACTCGTTTTATCAAGGCTAACAGATTTTGCCCTTCCATGCATATCAATATAAATCAATAATTTCAAATCCTTATCTTCTTCATCTTTAAAATCTTCGATCGCTTCAAGAAATAACTGTTTATTTAAACCATTATCATCATTCCTCACCCCCTTAAAAGGTATAAAATTTTCTTCTTTTCCTCCAGTTGATAAAAAAATCTCTAAAAGTTGTTTCTCACTTTCATCAAAAGCTGAATCTTCTCCTCTAATATATAAAATCTTGGTCTTGGGTCCCATAACTTCAAAATTTTGAATTTTTTTATCAAAAATAATTTCTGTAATAATGTCAAAATTTTTTTTAATACTTTCATCGTTAATTTCCTGATTGTTTTTTTTAATGCGTTTGTAAATTACTTCTGTAAAAGATTTTACATTCATCAAGTTGACTTTATGCTCGCTTACAATTTCTTTTAATTTCTGCTGAAAAACATCATTTGTAAAAATTGTTTCAAAATCTTCCATTGGAATTAAAGCCAGTGAACCTTCATTGTCTTCCCCCCTGCTATTATTAATATAATAATATAAACCATAGAAAAGATTCATGGCTTTTTGAGAATCATGCAAATCGCCTTGTGAATCAAAATCAGAAGGTAGTATAGCTCTATTCATCATCTCTGGAGCTTTCTTCGCTAACTCCAAATCAAACTGTCTTTCTAACTTATCTTTTAGCCAAAAATCATTCGATCCTTGCAATTGAGTTAAAGCTGTAATTGGATGACGCTTTTTTAGAATTTGATAAAGCGATTCTTTCAAAGATTTATCATTTTCAATAAGATCTAAAAAAGCTTTACCTCTATTCCGGTATAAATCTTTTTGGCTATATATATACAGGGCTTCAAAAGGACATTTTTCAATAGCATTCTTTAATATTTCTTTTAACTTATCAGCCCCCAAATATTTCCACTTCTTTTCTGGAAAGAAGGACATTAATCCTTTAAAATTTTTGTAATCAGCACCTTGAGACTCATACAAATAATAGTCAACACTTTCCAATAAAAGCTCTTCAAACCAAGCTTGATCAGTTGAATCTATCTTACTTAAAATCTCATCGTAGTATTGATAAATTCTGTGTGGCTTTAAAAACATTAACTCTTCCATAACTTCCTTCCCATATTTTTCTCTCATAAGTTGCCCAATATCCAGATCCTCAAGATCCCATTGTCCGCTGCGCGCTAAACTTATAATTAAATCTTTCGCCCAAGAAGCTTTTTTAATTTTTGGAATCTGGGAAAAAATATCACTTTCTTGTTCTTCTTTGCTTAGCCCCTTTTTTAAGTCATAAAGGCTTTCTTTAGCCTCTCTAAAATAATTTTCCAGTTTATCTGGCTTAAGATAATCCTTAAATCTATTTTTATACTCGATAAATGAGGAAGGATAATCGGTTTTACAAATATCAGCCAACTTTTGAATGATTTCATCATTTAAATATTTAAAGGAAATTTGAGAAAATTCTAAAACCATTTCAGGTTTATCCTTAAAAATTTGAAAATTAACTTCTTCTAATAATTGTTCATAAGAACTCAAATCATATTTTTGAGAAAAATCATCATAATTTTTAAAAAATTTAAAAGGATGGTTTATCATATTTTGGCCAGCCTGCTTAATAAAACCATTGTCAATAATCTCTTTAAAATAATTATAAGTCCACTCGGGATTATCATCTAAGATTTGTCTTAACTCAAAAGCTGCATCCCTCCAGCCCTCAAAACAATTAATAAAGCCATCTAGACCTTTAAAAAAATTTTCTGGTTCATTATTGCTAACAAATTGTTTAAATTTATGATATAGTTGCTCATTAGTAATTCTTGATCTATAATAAGAATAGTCAAAATTATCAATACCAGGAGCCCTCTCCTGTTGAATTTCATAAGCAGGGTTAATTTTGTCCTGATGCACATTACCAAAAGTGCAAGCAGACAATAAACCCGTAGATACCCCCAAATAAAAAGGCAACTGGCAAAGTTTTTTCTTAATATCAGATCTTTTTAGATTATTCTTTTTGATATCTACTAACTGAATATAAGCTTCACTACTAAAAATAAATTCGATATTAGGGCCAACAATGCTTTTATAATTTTCTAAAATATGTTTAATTTTCTTAATCCGTTCAGTGTCTTCTCCACTTGGTTGATTTTCATTTGAATCTTTTTTTTCTTGCTTCAATTTTAATTCAAGGTCCTTTTTAATATAATCTAAATAAAGATCTTTAAAAGAACCATCCTCCTTTAGTAACATTTCGGTTTCTTTGTTCCAAAAATCATTTACCATTCTCTGATCAATGATAAAATCATCTTCATTCATTTTATCTTGGCCGTAAAACAACATTTGACCTGGAACCTTAGGGATTGCTGCAAGAGAAATTATTTTTTGATTAACCTTGTCTTCATCCAAATTTAATCTTTTAGCTGCTGATTCAAGCATTTTTCGATGAATCTGATTTTCTAAATATAACACCTCCCCCTCAAGACTATTTGGTTTTTCTTTTGGTTGAGAGTTTAGTTGAGGGATTAGACTTTCTGTAGGTAATCCTGCTTTATTTTTCCTAAAGTTATCTCTATCAGGAGGCCTTTGCGACGGATAAGGTCTATATTTTTCTGTTTGCATTTTTTATTTCTTGCCTTTTAAATAGATCTGTTCCTTTTCTTTAAATAATACCTTAAACTAAAAACTAAAAAGGTAACTGAAATTATCAATCCAAACACTAACATCCAATATTGTTTTAGCCACTTGGCTAGACTCATGGAAGCCTTTTTTTGCTCTAAAAAAGTTTTTTGCTCCTCAATGGTTTTGTGTTTGCTTAAAATAATTTCATTTAGCATCGTCTCCTCCTTGGGTTCCAAATTTATTTGAGTAGCAATTCCATTAGCTTGAAGAACTTTTTTAGTATTTTGATCGCTTTTTTTTATTAATTTATCGGCTTTGACTCTGTTAACGCCAAAAACAAAATCTTCCAAGGCGCTTTGATTTCTTATTCTCTCTATCCCAGTTTCCACTTCTTGAGAAATTTTTTGAGATTCTTCCAATAAGTCCTTTATTTCGTCTAATTTCTCAAGTTTTTGTTGCCTCTGCCTTTCTTGTTCTTCTTCCCTTTCTTTTTGCTTGGCCGCTTCCAGTTCCTGTTGTTGGCGCGTTAATTCTTTATTTTCTTCTTCAACAGTTTGCTGATTTGTGTTTTCTTCTTCATTATACCCGGTTTCATCAATTGTGTTGTCTTTTTCCTCCTCTTCGTCAACCGCTTCCATGAATTTACATACACTACTAATGGATCCTTCTTTATTGGATTTTATTTCATTGCCTTTCATTTCTATAGAATCTCTCCAATAGGAGCTGCCCCCGCTTCCTCCATGCGGCCGGTTACAATCAAAGCCATATTTTTTATTGTTGCTAATTTTATTATTATAAACATCAATATTGCCCTCTTTGTCAAAATCTTTATAAAATTGAGTGGCAATCCCGCTGGAACCGTTATCTTTTATCTTATTGTCTTCTATATCCAAATGAGAACTGCCAACAATCACCTCAATCCCGCTTTCACCATTATCGGTAATATTATTGGAATTAACATTACCGATCACTTTTGATCTAATATCCACTCCTTCCTCCTCGTTTTCGCTTACTTGATTGGAAATTATTTCAATTCGCTTACCCCTTTGAATATATAAACCCTTGCCTCCTCCTTCGGAAATTTTAGAACCGCTAACCGACAAGGTTCCGCCTCCGGGCAAAGAATTAATCCCTATGGAAACAAAATTATTAATGGTGCAGTTTTCTATAGTCGCGTTCGCCTCTTCCCGGATAGTTACTGCGGTATTTGAATTAGAGATTGTTAAATTTTTAAGCAAAGTCTCATCACTCATTATAATATCGCCCATAATTATCACTTCATCTCTTTCTTCGCCAATCAAAGAAATAGCCTTACCAATAGTAAAACTTTCTTTATATTTTCCTTCCTTTATATAAATACTGGCTTGTTTTTTTTTATCCTTGGCCTCGGCTATAGCCTCGCCTATTTCTTGGAAAGGCTCCTTTTTGCTTCCGTCTCCGCTTTCTTTAATAGAGAAATCCACATAAAAATCATATTCTTTGCCAATAACAGCTAAGGGTTTAATTAAAAAAAATCCAAATATAAAAAAACAAAGAAACACTTTTTTCATCTTTTCAAAAATAAAGATTTATTTTCGATAATCTGATTTTTATTTATAATTTAACTTTCTTGCGATTTTAACTTTATTAAATATAACAAAAAAATATTTTTATTTCAATTTTAAGAATATGAGCAGGGTTCCTTAATTTCAAGGGTAAAAAATCAATCAGCTCTATTTTTGTAATTTTATAAAAACTTTATTTTTTTTTGATCTTTTAATGTTACAATGTTAGTATAAATAATTAATGAATGGCGCTGATTGTGTATTTATCGGCTGAAATAACAATAATCTTACCTTGCTTGATAAGTTGATTTAAAAACCTTTATTTAAAATACAATAAGTACTTTATTTAATCTTGAAAAGTACTTATGTATTTTAAATAAAACTTATGACCATAAAAGAAGTTATAAAAGCGGCTAAATCAAAAAATCCAAAGTTAAATGAAGAACTAATCTATAAAGCTTTTCTTTTTGCTAAAAAAGCTCATCAAGGCCAAAAAAGAATGTCCGGAGAACCTTATCTTCAACATCCTTTGGAAACGGCTCATCTTTTGGCAAAAATCGGTCTGGGGGATGATACAACCATTGCCGCCGGCCTTTTACATGATGTTCCTGAAGATACCAAATACAGCTTAAAACAGGTGGAAAAAAAATTCGGCAAAGAAATCGCTTTTATAGTCTCAGGGATTACCAAGGTAGGAAAAATAAAATTAAGAGGCAAAAAAGAAGAATATGATCTGGAAAATTTAAGAAGAATGTTTTTGGCCATGGCCTCAGACATTAGAACCGTTTTAATTAAACTGGCGGACAGACATCATAATATGACCACCCTATATGCCAAGGAACCGGAAAAACAATATCGAATCGCCAGAGAAACTCTTGAAATCATGGCCCCCATCGCCAACAGGCTGGGTATGGGGGAATTAAAAGGTAGCCTGGAGGATATGGCATTTAAGTATGTTTTTCCTAAAAAATATAAGAAAACTCTTGAACTTACCCGGGAAAAATATAAACAAAGAAAAAAAGCGGTCAATTCCGCCATAAAAGAAATCAATGGGATTTTAAAAAAAGAAAAAATCAAAGCGATTGATATTCATGGTCGAGCTAAACATCTTTACAGGTTATATTTGAAACTCAAAAGGCATGATATGAATATCGATAAAATTTATGATTTGGTAGCTATCAGAATTATAGTGCCTCAAATAAGACATTGTTATGAAACTTTGGGAATAATTCATAAATACTATAAACCGTTGATAAAAAGAATTAAAGACTATATTTCCCTGCCTAAACCCAACGGTTACCGTTCGCTTCACACTACCGTGTTTGGTCCGGGAAGAACTTTGTTGGAAATTCAAATCAGAACTCCTCAAATGCACGAGGAAGCTGAGTTCGGTATAGCGGCTCATTGGATTTACTCGACAGATAAAAAATTTTTAGACACCCTTTTAAAACGAGATAAAAAAGATCAAAATTTGGAAAAATTCAAAAAAATAAAAAGTTTAAAAAAAGAATTAAACTGGGTAAAGCAACTAAGAAGCTGGCAGAACAGTATGAATACAGATTCTCAAGAATTTTTTGAAAGCCTGAAAATAGATTTCTTTAAAGACAGAATTTTTGCCTGCACGCCAGGCGGAGATGTTTTGGATTTACCGGAAGGAGCCACCCCGATTGATTTTGCTTACGCTATTCATACAGAGGTTGGAAATTCCATGATCCAGGCGAAAGCTGAAGGGGAGCCGGTTTCTTTTGATTATAACATCCAAAACGGAGAAGTGATTGAAATAATTACTCAAAAAGGTAAAAAAACCCCTAATGAAAAATGGCTGGATTTTGCCAAAACAGGAGTGGCGAAATCTAAAATCAGGCAGTCTTTAAAAAAATCAAAAAAAATAAATATTACTTATTGAGTGGTTGATTTTTAATAAAAAATTTCTATTTTAACTCTGCGATAAAACCTCTAGAATACTATCTAATTGATTTTCATCAGAATAGCTAATGCTGATTTTCCCGCCTTTTCCTTTGGATTTAGGTTTTATTTTAATCTTGCAGCCGGTTATTTGAGAAAGTCTATCTTCCTTTTCCTTTAAGATTGGATCCACTTCTTTTTGTTTTTTTCTTTGATGGGTCTTTACTTTAATTTGAGGCTGAAGAAATTCACTGTAAGTTTGCTCAACTGTCAAATTTTCATCAACAATCTTGTTAAACAATTCCACTTGCTGCTGCGCTTCTTCAATAGCTAAAAGAAGCTTGGCATGGCCTTCGGTTATTTTGCCTTTGGTAAGACCTTTGCGAATTTCTTTGGGTAGTTTTAAAAATCTTAAAATATTAGCTATAGAGGATCTGGCTTTATTAACTTTTTTGGCCAGCTGTTCTTGAGTAAGTCCGTAATCATCCATTAATTTCTTGTAAGCCATCCCTTCTTCAACCGGATTTAAATCTCTTCTTTGAATATTTTCAATTAGAGCCAACTCCAGTTTTTTATTTTCATCAATATCTTTAATAATGGCCGGGATCTTCTTTATCCCCGCGATCTCTGAAGCTCTAAATCTTCGCTCTCCGGCGATTATTTCATAACGATTATCATTTTTTTTAGTAACGGTAATTGGGTTGATTAAACCATGGGAAACAATAGAAGAAGCCAACTCTCTTAACTGATCCGGATCAAAATTTTTTCTGGGCTGTTTGGGATTGGGATAAATTTTCTTAACCTCTAAATCAACCACCCTTCCGGTTAAATCCTTTTGATCATTTTTGCTATAAGGCGAATTGTTTTTGGTTTTTTCCTGAAGCCCGGAATTTTCATTTTTTGCCTCTTTTTGATTGTTAAAATCATTTTTCACTTCATCGGGAATTAAAGCTGAAAGGCCTTTTCCCAATCCATAGATTTCCATTTTTTTATTTTTATTTAATTAATTAAGTGATAATGATAATTTATCATAATCGATGGTTTTATACAAACTTTTTTAAAAAATTAATAAAAACATCTCTTTAGTTTAAATTATTCGGCTATTTAAAAGTTAATGAACAATTCTGCTTTCTTGTTTTGTTTAAAATAAAGGCCAATCTAAATTAAAAACAGTCAAGTATAAATTTAATTTGACTTTAAAAAATAATTTTGTTAATTTATGGCTAGCGTTGTATTTAGGTCAGTCCCTAAAATATAGAATTTTATTACTGCTTATTATTGTTTTTAAAAAAATCAAATTTGAATATGAAAAATTTATTTCAAATTTATTATTTCTTTTATTTTTTCTTTAACCGTTGTTCATCGGAGATCTTTTGTATTAAATTCAATTAAAGCAAGAATAAAAGAAATAAATTTACCAAAAGATCTCCAAAGGGAGATTTTTTTGATTATTGAACCCAAATTCAAAAAATTTCATTTCTTAATCAAAATAATTATAACAAGCCTTGTTGTTTATTTAAAAGATAAATTCCAATCAACCATTAATACCCATTAATAATCACTAATTTTTCAAAATGACTTCCAACAAAAAAAATCAGCTGCTAAAAAAAATCATCAAAAAAGATCAAAAAACCGTAATCCTTCCAATGGATCACTGCGTAAGCGATGGTCCCATCCCGGGACTCAAAAACATGAAAAAAGCTATTAAAAAAGTTAAAAAAGGCGGGGTTGATGCAATTGTTGTTCATAAAGGAATTTTAAAAATCTACAAAAAAATCATCGGCGACTTACCAACCCTTATTCATGTATCGGCTTCCACGGATCTAAACAATCCTTTGAAAAAAGTTTTGGTAGCCTGGCCAGAGGAAATTTTAAATCTGGGAGCTCAGGGAGTTTCTATTCATTTAAATTTAGCCAATAAATACGAATCGCAAATGATTAAAGATTTTGGTTTTGTTTCCAAAGAATGTGAAAGGTTAGGCCTGCCCCTTTTGGCAATGGTTTACCCAAGAAATCTTGTAAAAGGAAAGATAATTACCTACACAGATACCGCGAGAGTATCGCATTGCGCCAGGCTAGCCGCGGAACTGGGGGCTGATATTGTTAAAGTGCCTTACACGGGCAGCGCCGAGAGTTTCAAAGAAGTGGTGAAGGGTTGCCCCATCCCGGTAGTGATAGCCGGTGGAGATAAAAGCAGCGAAAAAAAGATGCTAAAATCCATCAAAGACTGCGTCAACTGTGGATCCGCGGGAGTATCGGTGGGAAGAAATGCTTTTCAAGCCAAAGATGTTGTGGGAATGGTTAAAAAAATTAAAAATGCCGTCCATAATTAAAATTTAAATATGAACCAAGCAAAAAAATTCTGGTTTAAACCTAAAAAATGGGACAAAAGCTTAATTACTCTGGCAATTGAAAGCGGCTTTGATGGGATTTATGTGGAAAAAGAAATGGTGGAAAAAACTAAAGCCCTTTCCAAAGTTAAAGTTATTTCCAAGAGTAAAAAAGCTGATCTGGTTTTGGGCAAAGATGTCAAAGAAGTTGTTATAAAATCAAAACAATCGGAAAAAAAAGCGGTGGAGGAAAAAGGCAGGATTCCCGTTATTATTAAAAACAAGAATTGGACTATTATTCCTTTAGAAAATTTAATTTCCAAAACCGGTAATTTAATCCAATCGGTAAAATCATTTAAAGAAGCTAAACTAGCCCTCGAAACCTTAGAAACCGGCGCTGACGGAATTTTGTTGGAAACCCAAAACCCTTCCACAATTAAAAAAACAGCCTCCTTAATTATGAAATCTCAAAATGAAAATTTAAGTCTAAAACCAGCCAAAATAACTCAAGTGAAAGCTTTAGGGTTGGGAGATAGAGTTATAATCGATACCTCCACCATCCTAAGACCGGGCCAGGGAATGCTGGTAGGCGACTCTTCCAAAGCCATGTTTTTGGTTTATAACGAAAATGTCAAAAGCCCTTATTGCGATCCAAGACCTTTTAGAGTAAATGCCGGCGGCGCTCATGCCTATATTAGAATGCCAAACGATAAAACCAAATATCTTGGTGAATTAAAAACCGGATCCAAGTTACTTGTTGTTGATCCCAAAGGCAATACTCAACAGGTTATTGCGGGAAGAATCAAGATCGAAAAACGACCTATGCTGCTTGTTAAGGGGAAGATAAATAATCAAGACATTTCCTTGATTATGCAAAATGCGGAAACTATCCGGCTGACCCAAAAAACCGGAGGGCCGATTTCGGTTACAAAACTCAAAAAAGACGACGAGGTTTTGGGTTTTTCTCAAGAAAAAGGAGTGGGAAGACATTTCGGTCAAAAAATCAAAGAAACTATTTTGGAAAAATAAGTAATTTTAAATTGACAAATTATGAAACACAGAAAAATCATAGTAAACAAGTTCGGCGGCGGAATTATGACAAAAAAATTTATTAATTTAGCCGCTAAAGAGACGCATAAACAAATCAAAAAAGGGTTTTATCCAATTATCGTTGCTTCAGCCCTAAAAGGAATTACAGATCAACTTATTGAGATTTATCAAAAAATCAAAAGCAAAACCAGAGAAGTTAACGATAATGTTAATAAAAAACCGCTAAACATTGAAAAAGAAATCGAAAAAGCCGTTAAATCAATCAAGAAAGAACATCAAGATATGATTGATTTTTTCAAACTCGCTCCTAAAAATCGCCGTCAACTTAACATTGAAATGGAAATTATTTTTAAAAAATTAAAAAATGATCTTATGGCGGTTCATAGATTCGGGGTGCTGGATGTTTTTTATGATAGAATTTTGTCTTATGGAGAAAAACTTTCCGCTTTAATTTTTGTAGCTTTGCTAAAAAAATATAAAATTTCCGCGGTTCGATATAAAACCGATGAAGTTCCTATTCAAACTGATGATGTCGCAGGAGATGCCAATATTTTTTACGAAGAATCCAAAAAAAATATCCAAAAAGTCTTAAAAAATTCCACAAAAATCCCCGTAATCACCGGCTTTATTGGAAGAAACAAAAAAGGCAGCACAACCACTTTGGGCCGGGGCGGAACAGATACCACCGCCTGCTTTGTAGCTTCAGCTTTAAAAGCCAAAAAAGTTATTTTATGGAAAGATGTCGAAGGAGTTATGTCCGCAGATCCTCGAATAGTAAAAAAGCCTAAAAATATAGCTTACTTAAGTTATGAAGAAGCCGAGGAGTCCGGTAAAATAATCCATGATAAAGCGGTTCAATATGTAAAAACAAGTCAAACTCCCTTTGAAGTCAGGTCAATTTCCAATCTAAAAGAAAAAACCCTTATCGGACCTGCCAACAATAAGCATACGGGGCCCAAGATAATCGGCTTTAAAACCGACCTGACCCTTTTGGTGATTACCGATGATGGAGTCAGTCAGTATGGATTTTTGCATGGTATAAGCAAAATTTTCAATCTCTTTAAGGTTAATATGGTTTTAATCAGAAACACCCGGGACAGTCTGCAAATAGTGGTGGAAAAAAATAACGGCAATGTTAAAAAAGCCATGCAAAAACTAAGAACGAAAAAATATTTAATTCAATCATTAAATGTTAATATGGTAAGCCTGATTGGAACTTTAAGCTGGAAAATGGTAAATAAATTTAACGACGCTTTATTTAATACTTGTCCGGACCCCCAAATTGGAGCCTTCCCTTACAAAAACTGCGTGCGCTTGGAAGCGATAGTTAAGACTAAAGAAATGAACAAGGTTATCCGCCAGTTGCATAAAACCTTTATGGAATAATTAAACTCGATAATAATTAATCAAAAATTATGGAAAAAATAAAAGTGGGAATTCTCGGCGCAACCGGTATGGTCGGCCAAAATTATATCAAACTTTTAAAAAATCATCCCTGGTTTGAAATCTCCTATTTGGCGGCTTCTGAAAATTCAGCTAATAAAACTTACGAGCAAGCCGTCCGGGGACGCTGGCAAATGGATACTCCTCTCGAGGATAAAATAAAAAAAATTATTGTTGGAAATGTAAGCGATATATCTAAAGCAAAAGGCAAATGCCGATTTGTTTTTTCAGCTTTTGAAATAAGCGACAAAGAACAAATTAGAAAAATCGAAAATGAATATGCCAAAAACGATATTCCAGTGGTTTCCAACGCTTCCGCTCATAGAAAGACCAAAGATGTGCCCATGCTGATTCCGGAAATCAATCCTGAACATTTGGATATAATAAAAATTCAACAAAAAAACAACGGTTGGAATAAAGGATTTGTGGCTGTAAAACCCAATTGCAGTTTGCAAAGTTACTTAACCGCGGTTTATGCCTTAATGCAAAAAGGCTATAAAGTAAAAAAAATGTTTATCAGCACTTTGCAGGCTTTATCAGGAGCAGGTTATCCGGGAGTAGCCTCCTTGGATATTTGCGACAACGTGCTTCCTTTTATAAGCGGGGAAGAAGAAAAAAGCGAACAAGAGCCTTTAAAGATTCTGGGGGAAATAAAGGATAATAAATTTGAAAATTTCCAGGGACTTGAAATATCGGCTCATTGCAATCGCGTGCCTGTGGTGGATGGTCATCTGGCTTGCGTTAGTTTGCTTTTTGGAGACAAAAAGCCCAAAAAACAAGAGATTAAAAAAATTTGGAAAAACTTTAAAGCCCTGCCTCAAAAATTGGACCTTCCTTTTGCTCCTAAGCAACCTATAATTTACAACAAAGAAGAAAATCGGCCTCAACCACGAAAAGACAGAGACAATGATAAAGGAATGGCTTTGACTGTCGGAAGATTAAGACAGTGCAATATTTTTGATATTAGATTTAGTGCCCTAAGCCATAACACCATAAGGGGGGCAGCCGGAGGTGGAATTCTAAATGCTGAACTGTTGGTTAAAAAAGGTTACATTAAATAAAATCCATGCTTTCCAATAACATAAAAAAACTTAACCCCTCCCCTACCTTAGAGCTAAACGCCAAAGCCAAAGAAATGCTTGAAAAAGGAATTGATGTAATTAATTTGTCAGCCGGAGAATTGGATTTTAAAACACCGCTTACAATTTGCAACGCAGGTAAAGAGGCAATTGATCAGGGTCAAACCAAATATACCTGCCCTTCGGGTACTTTACAATTAAAAGAAGCGGTTTTAAAAAAATTCAAAACAGATAACAAATTAAATTACAAAAAAGAAGAGGTAATTATCTGTAACGGTGCTAAGCAAGCTTTGTTTAATGCTTTTTTTGTGCTTTGCAACACAGGAGATGAAGTCCTGGTTTTTGCGCCAACCTGGAGTACTTATATTGAACAAATCAAGCTCGCTGGAGCCAAGCCGAAAATTGTGGATCTAAAAAAACCTTTTAAATTAACCGCTGAAATTGTTAAAAAGAATCTAACCGGCAAAACCAAAATAGTTTTAATAAATTCACCGGCTAACCCGACAGGGGCAATAATTGAAAAACCCGAAATTAAAAAAATCGCCAAGCTTTTAGAAAATAAAAAAATTTGGATAATTTCTGATGAAGTCTATGAAAAATTAAGTATAAACAAAAAACATCTTTCCATAGCTTGCGTTAATCAAAAAATAAAAGAAAAAACCATAACCATTAATGGTATTTCCAAATCTCACGCTATGACAGGTTGGCGAATCGGATTTGCCGGAGGGCATAAAAAGATAATTAAAGCTATGAGTAATCTCCAAGCCCAAACAACCTCCAATCCTTGTTCAATTTCACAGGCAGCGGCGATTGAAGCGCTTAAAAAAGAAAATAACTTTTATTTCAAAGCTCAAAGGGAATTGGAAATTAGAAGAAATTTTGTCCAAAATAAATTAAAGGAAATTCCTTGCCTTGATTTTTCCAAACCGGAAGGCGGTTTTTATTTTTTTATTAAATTGAATCAAAAAAACTCCCTGGCCTGGTCGAAAAGATTACTGGAAAAAGAAAAAGTCGTTGTGGTGCCGGGAGAGGCTTTTTATAAAAAAGGATATTTCAGAATCAGCTTTGCCGTCTCATTGGAGACTTTGGAAAAAGGATTGAAAAGAATTAAAAGATTTGTCCAAAAAGCACCGATTTCATAATTGCCAAATAATGACGATTGTTTATTTTATCCAAATAAAAAATGTAAAATAACCAACACTGTCCATTTAATTGAATTAAAAATAATTTTAAAATATGAGAAAAATTCCTTCATTAATGGCCACTCAACATCCAGATAACGCTTTCCGCCCCTATTGGCATCATGAAGATTACATTGCCACCAATTACGAGCCCCGAGAATGTTATTTGATATTTCAAGACCTACGAGTTAAGGAATATAAATGGGATTGGGAAGGCAAATTTGTCGATGAATCATTGGTGGAAAAACTGGTGGGAGAAAATTTCAATTTTTTCAGTAAAAATCAAATAGGTAAAAATTTATTTCTAACCATTCGCCTACCCAACCCGGATTTAAACACTGAATTTAGATTTGGCCGGCTTTTTATGAATATTTTCAGCGCCTCCAGTCTTTTAAAAAAATTAAAACTTCATACTCCTGCAATTTTTGAAATCATTTTACCAATGACCGACAATTCCGAACAAATGATGGAAATCCAAAGAGCTTTTCGTGAGGTTTGCAACTTGAAACATAAATTATTTGATATTGATCAGAATTTAATCAATAAAATAAGAATTATCCCTCTTTTTGAGCATCCCGAAATAATAGCCAATTCAGATAAAATTTTAAACGATTATCTTGAAACTTATAAAAAGGAATTTTCCAGCAAACCCCCGCATTTAAGACCTTATGTGGCCAGATCTGATCCGGCTTTAAATTCAGGTATAGTACCCACGGTACTTTCTATAAAAATAGCTTTATCCCGTTATAAAAAATTTGAAAAAAAACACAATATTAAACTTTATCCCATCATCGGTTGCGCTTGTCTGCCTTTTAGAGGCGGCTTCTCCCCCTTAACTTACAAAAACTTTTTTAAAACTTACAAAGGAATTAAAACAGTTACTATGCAAAGCGCTTTTCGCTATGATTATCCTTCAAAGCAAGTAATCAAAGCGGTAAAAGAAATTCAAAACCTAACCAAAACCACTCAACCGGATTTAATTGATGCCAAACAGGAAAAGCGTTTGATTAAAATCAGTAAAATTTTTGAAAAATTTTATCAAGAAATTATCGAACAAATCGCCCCAACAATTAACAAGGTTTCCAATTTTGTCCCCTCCAGAAGAGAAAGAGTTCAACATATAGGCCTGTTCGGCTATTCCCGCGGAGTACGCGGCATTAAATTGCCCCGAGCCATAAAATTTACTGCAGCTCTTTACTCTATCGGGATCGTTCCAGAAATAATCGGGTTAGGTCAAGGTTTAAAAAAAATTTCCCAATTAGGATTAACAGAGGAATTAAAAAAATTTTACCCCACCCTCAAAGATGAAGTTGGTCTGGCTTTAAAATATTTTAATTTAGAAAACGCCCAATCGCTTGCCAAGAAAAATCCGGTTTATGAAAAAATCATCTACGATTTTTGGGAAGCTAAAAAAACTCTAAAAATTAATAAAATTTCAAGAGATAAAGATCAACAAAAACATTTGGAAAATACAACTAAAGTTTTAAAACTTTTAAATAACGGTCAGTTAACTGAACGGTTAATTGATCAAACCGCAAAACTGCGAAAAAGTATTGGTTAAATCTAACTATGAAAAATGTTATTATAAAAAAAATAACTCCTCCAATCGATCAAAAAATTTTCCTTCCGCCCAGCAAGTCGATCACCTTAAGAGATTACTTTATTGCGGGACTTACCCAAGGAAAAAGCTTAATAATCAATCCCGGAAGCAGTGATGATTGTACCGGGATGAAAAAAGCTTTGAAAAAAATAGGGGTTGGATTTAAAAAATCCTCTCAAAAAGGTTACAAAGTATTTGGGAAAGATGTTAGTTTACAAAAAGGACAAAAAAAGGTTTTTTTAGGAGGCAGCGGGGTTTCGGCAAGATTCCTGATTGCTTTGGCTTTGCTTAGAAAAGACTGGACTATTTTGGACGGGGATCAAAGTTTAAGAAAAAGACCCCAACACTACCTTTTAAACTTAATCAAAAAAATGGGCGCCCGGGTTAAAGCCCGAAAAAAAGGTTTTTTACCGGTAGAAATCAAGGGGGGCGAAATTAAAGAAAACCAAGTCTCCATGAAAGGAGATCTTTCCAGCCAATATTTCAGCGCCTTGATTTTAATTGCCCCGCTTTTGCCTGAGGGCCTTAAACTAAAAGTTATCGGAGATTTGGTAAGCAAACCTTATATAGATATTACTGTTAACGAAATGAAAAAATTCGGCGTCAAAGTCAAAAACAAAGACTATCAAGAATTTATTATTAAACCTCAAAAATATAAGCCGACTAAAGTTAAAGTGGAGGGCGACGCCTCAGCCGCCTCCTATTTTATGGCTTTAGCTACGGTTTTGGGGGGCAAAGTTGTTTTGAAAAACCTTGGGTCTAAAAGTAAACAAGGGGATGTGAATTTTTATAAAATTTGCACTCAATTAGGGGCCAAGATAATTATCAAATCCGATCAAATTGAAATAATTCAGAAAAAAAACCAGAAACTTCCCGCTCTTAACAATCCTGTAAATTTGGAAGCCATTCCTGACACAGCTCAAACTTTAATGGCTATCGCCCCCTTGATTCCGGGGAAAACCAAAATTACCGGACTTCAAACGCTTAGAATTAAAGAATGCGACCGGATTTCAGCTCCGGCTACTGAGCTGAAAAAATTGAAAGTCCCTGTCAAAGAAGGTAAAAATTGGATAGAGATCGGAGAAAAAAAAGATTTCTCTGATATTGACTTAAACAAAATTTCCATTAACACTTATAATGATCATCGAATGGCTATGAGTTTTGCTGTGCTAGGAGCCAAAATCGGAAATTTAAAAATCAATAATCCCGATTGTGTTAAAAAGACTTTTCCCGGTTTTTGGGAAGTGTTAGCCGGTTTTTATGTATAATGGTTAATCCCCGAAATTAAAACCCACCCTATCTAATAAAGCTAAAAATACGAATAAGCAAAAAAACTCCAAAACCAGGAAAAGGCAATTTAAAAAAATTATATAAATAATTTATCTATATTAAAACATTATGAATATTATCCTAATCGGTTTCATGGGAGCCGGTAAAACCACTCTTGCTGAAATTTTAAACAAAAAATTGAAAAATTTTAAACACTTGGAAGTAGACGAAATAATCAGAAAAAAGAGCTCTCTTAAAAGTATTAATCAAATTTTTAAAAAAAAAGGAGAAATCGGTTTTAGAAAATTGGAAATTCAGGCCATTAAACAGATCTCCCAAAACAAAAAAAATCAGATTATTTCCTGTGGCGGCGGGGTTGTTTTAAACCAAATTAATATGCTTAGATTAAAACGCTCCGGAACCGTCTTTTATTTGTACGCGCCTTTTGCCGTTATCAAAAAAAGACTTCAGGGAGATGATAGTCGTCCCTTATTTAAAGATATTAATAAGGCTAAAGCTTTATTTGGATTCAGACATCCGATCTATAAATTTTATAGCGATCAGATAATCAACACCCACTTGGGCGCCGCTGAAAAAAAAGCTCAAAAAATTATTGATAAAATAAATCTATGAAAATCTCGCCTAAAACCAAAATTTGTATGATTATCGGAGATCCGGTGGATCATTCGCTTTCTCCATTAATGCACAATAGCGCCTATAAAGCCCTTGGGATTGACAACAAGTTTGTTTTTTTGGGTTCCAATGTAAAAAGCCAAAACTTAGAAAAGGTGATGAAGGCCTTGAAATTTATAAATTTTAGAGGGATAACCTGCACTATTCCTCATAAAGAAAATGTTATGCGGTTTTTAGACCATGTGGACCCCATCGCCCAAAAAATAGGAGCTGTTAACACAATTGTTATAAAAAACAATAAATATTACGGATATAATACCGACTGGATCGGTACTGTTGAGCCGTTAAAAAAACTTACTTCCCTGAAGAATAAAAAAACAGCCCTTTTGGGCGCCGGCGGAGCAGCCAGAGCCATGATTTTTGGTTTAACCAAAGAAGGCGCCGACCTGAAAATTTTCAACCGGACTTTTGATAAAGCTAAAAAATTAGCAAATGAATTTAATTGCAAAGCAGGTCCGCTAAAGGAAATAGAAGAGGTAAAAAATTTCGATATTATTATCAATTCAACCTCAATCGGGATGAAGCCTGATTCTGATCGATCCCTGGTAGATAAAAAATGCCTGAATAAAAATCAAATTGTTTTTGACGCGGTTTACTCCCCTTTAAAAACCAAGCTTATCAAAAACGCTGAATCTAAAGGGGCAAAAACAATTTACGGGATTGAAATGCTGCTTTATCAAGGATTTGCCCAATTCGAATATTACACCGCTAAAAAAGCCCCTAAAAAAATTATGCGAGACGCTTTAACTAAAAATTTAAACTTGCAACCATGATTAAAATCGCCGCTGTTGTTCAAGGAAAAACCTTAAATGAATTTTTGAACAATTTACAAAGAATTCAAGAAAAAATTGATTTGCTTGAGTTAAGAATTGACTATATTAAAAATATTAAACCCAAAAACCTTTCAATAATTAAAAAATCCCTCAAAAAACCCTGTATTTTGACCTGCAGAAAGAAAAATCAAGGAGGTTTTTTTTCCGGAAAAGAAAAAGACAGGCTCAAAATTATTCAAAAAGCCATTGATCTGGAGTTTGATCATATTGATATTGAGCTTGAAAGTATTTATAAAATAAATCTTACAAATTCCCTAAAACCTAAAGTAATTTGTTCTTTTCATGATTTTGAGAAAACTCCCAGCTATGAAAAACTTGAAAAAATTAAAGGTCAAATGACAAAAACCAAGGCCAATATTTATAAAATAGCGGTTTTTGCTAATAAAAAATCGGATAATTTAAAATTATTCAAACTTTTGCTTAATAAAAAACAAAGTCAAAAAATGATAGTTATTGCCATGGGTGAAAAAGGGAAAATAAGCAGAATTATAGCTCCCCTTTTAGGATCATATTTGACTTTTGCAAGTTTCAAAAATTCCAAAAGCGCTCCCGGGCAGATCGAGTTTGAAAAATTGAAAAATATTTATAAAACTCTTAATGTAAATTGACTTTTTAAAAACAGCAAATAAGGCAATTGTTTGAGCCCCCTGCCCCCTAGCGGATAAAGGGATATTCTTGTTTTAAGAATAAAAAAACTAATTGACAATATCCATAAAATGACTTTAAATTTTTGATTCAATAAATATTTTATCCTTAATCAAAATCATGGAATTATCGGAAATTAGAAAACAAATTGACAAAATTGACAAAAAATTGGTAGAGTTAATAAAACAGCGGCTGGATTTAATTCCTGAAGTTGCTCAATATAAGCTGAAAAACAACATCAAACGCTTTCAGAAAAAAAGAGAGGCTCAAATTATTTCCAGAAACAGGAAAAGAGCAAAAGAATTAAAAATCAATCCGGATTTAATCGAGGATATCTTGAAAAGAATGATTAAAGAATCGCACCGGGTTGAAAAAAAAATTATGAAAAAATAATATTATGGCAGGCAATAATTTTGGAAAAATTTTTAATTTAACCAGTTTTGGAGAATCTCATGGAAAAGCCATCGGCGTTATTGTAGATGGTTGTCCTTCAGGTTTTGATCTAAACAAAAACGATATTGAAAAACAGCTCAATCGCAGAAAACCCAATCAAAGCCAAATCACCACTTCGCGAAAAGAAAGCGACAAGGTGGAAATCCTAAGCGGGGTAATGAACGGAAAAACTTTGGGGACTCCGATAACTTTAATTGTATTTAATAAAGATCAAAAATCCAAAGATTATAGCCAGTTAAAAAATATTTTTCGGCCGGGTCATGGAGATTTAACCTATGAACAAAAATACAAAATAAGAGATTGGAGAGGCGGAGGCAGGGCTTCAGCCAGAGAAACTTTGGCTAGAGTGGCGGCGGGGGCTATTGCTCAAAAATACTTGAAGGAAAAAATAGGGATGCGTTTTTTAAGTTTTACCAAGCAAATCCATAATATTAAAGCCAAATTAAATTTAAAAAATCTAACTAGCGAAAAAATCGAATCCAACGAGGTGCGTTGTCCGGATAAAAAAACCGCTGTTAAAATGATCGAATTAATCAAAAAAACCGCCCAAGAAGGAGACTCCCTTGGCGGAATAGTAAGTTGTGTTATAAAAAACCCTCCCTCAGGACTTGGGGAACCGGTCTTTGACAAATTGTCCGCTGATCTGGCTAAAGCCATGATGAGCATAAATGCTGTTAAAGGTTTTGAAATCGGCGCCGGTTTTCAAGCGGCCGAACTTAAGGGAAGCCAAAATAATGACAGGTTTATTTTAAATAAAAACAAGAAAATCAAAACTAAAACCAATAACAGCGGCGGTATTTTAGCCGGCATTTCCAATGGTCAAGATATTACTTTTAATGTTGCTTTTAAACCGGTTCCCACTATTGGAAAAAATCAAAAAACCCTTACCAAGCAAAAGAAGGTCGTTGATTTTAAAGCTCAAGGTAGGCATGATCCCTGCGTTGTTCCAAGAGCTGTCCCTATAGTGGACGCTATGGCCGCTATAACTGTCATGGATCATTTTCTAAGAAATAAAATTTATTCTTAAAAATGACAAGCAAAAGGCAAAAAATCGCTTATTTAGGACCCAAAGGGTCTTTTAGTCATATGGCTGCCAAGAAATTTTGGAATACAGAAAAAAAAGATCTTAAACTTTTATCCAAAAAAGACCTAAACGAAATATTTAGAGCGGTTAAGATTAATCAAGCCGCCTTTGGAGTGATCCCTTTGGAAAACTCCAGCGCGGGATCTGTAAATAGCGCTCTGGATAATTTTTGCAAAAAAAATTTTTCTCTTAAAATAAAACAAGAAATCTTTATTAAGATAGATTTTTTTCTTTTAAGTAACGAGCAAAATAAAAAAAATATTTCTAAAATTTACGCTCATCCTATGGCTATTGCCCAATGCAATAAATGGCTTAAAAAAAACTTCAAAAAAACCAAAGTAATTAAAGTTCAAAGTAACTCAAAAGCCGCTCGACTGGCCAAAAAAAATCCTGGCACAGCCGCTATTTCAAACAATTTATCAGCTCAAATTTATAAAATTCCCAAATTAAACAAAAAGATTCAAGATTATGCTAATAACACTACCCGCTTTTTAATAATCTCCCGTTTTGATCATCCAAAACCCACCGGAAACGATAAGACTTCTCTTATTTTATCTATTCAACATAAACCCGGTTCTCTTTACAAATTGCTCGGCTCTTTGGCAAAAAGAAAAATCAATATGACCAGAATCGAATCCAGAATTATGAAGATAGGGAAATGGGAATATTACTTTTTTATCGATATTGAAGGCCACCGACAAGAAACTCGGATCAAAAAAGCTTTAAAAGAAATGAAAAAATATTGTCTTTATTTTCAGATTTTAGGATCTTATCCAAAAGGCGCTGCGCCTTGGGATTAAAATTATTTATCAAGTAGCGCTAATGGCTTTTTTTGTTCTTGAAGCAAGGATAAATCCCAAGCAAATAGTACTTATCCATATTTATTAAATAAACAAAATTAAATGCAGAAAAAAACTATCGGGATTTTTGGTTTTGGAGATTTTGGAAAATTGGCAGCCAGTATTTTAAGTAAAAAATTCTCCATAAAAGTTTTTGATAAGAAAAAAAATCCAAAAGATTTAAAAATTATAAAGAAAATCGGCGTTAAATTTGAGAGTTTTAACCAAGTCTCTCAAAGCGATATCGTTATATTGGCGGTGCCTATTTCCCAGACCGAACAACTAATAAAAAAGATAGCTCCAAAATTAAAAAAAGATTCATTGGTTTTGGATGTTTGTTCTGTAAAAGTTTATCCTTGCAAATGGCTAAAAAAATATTTACCTAAAAAGGTTCAAGTAATCGGAACTCATCCGATGTTTGGCCCTCAAAGCACTAACTTTGATTTTAAAAAACAAACCTGGTCTTTAAAAAATTTACAAATAATCCTCTGTCCAATAAGAATAGAGAACAAAAAGCTGGAAAAATTGAAAAATTATCTAAAAAAATTAAAGCTCGATATTATTCAAACCACTGCGCAAAACCACGACCGCCAGGCAGCCAGATCTTTAGGTTTTGTTCATTTTTTGGCCAAAACCCTTTATTTATCAGGTTTTAAAGACCAAAAAATCAAAAGTAAAGGCTATCAAGATCTTTTAAAAACCTACTATACTATAAAAGATTCACCGCAACTTCTTTTTGATATGCAAAATTTTAATCCTTATGCTAAAAAAATAAGACAGGATTTCCTCAAAAACTTTAAAAAATTGGAAGAAAAAAGCAACAAGGCTAAGCAAAGTTAAAACTTTCACAAAACTTTACATAGAAAACAAAAAAATGCTAAATTATATAATGATGAATAATCTTTATCAATATAAATTTTTCAATTATCTGAATTAAATAAAAAAAATAAAATAAAACATGTCTTTTCA
>WJJL01000047.1 GCA_014729725.1 Candidatus Moraniibacteriota bacterium
TCAATTGCTCTTTTGCCTGTTTTTTTATAAATTAGTAGTAGTATTTAGATATGAGCAAAGAAAAAGGGCCGGGCGAAAGACGGTTTTGGAGGGGAGATTGATACTCAAAGAGATGGTGATTTTTTGGACAAGGGGTCGATTATGGAAGAACTAAATTAAATTGAATTTTAAATTGCCATTTTGGGCTTTTTTTTTGTAAAATTAAGATAAAATTGGAGGTTTTAATTTTTTAATCGTCGATTAGATGACTCCAAAAGAAAATCACTTTGGAAGGGGAGTGGAAAATAAAATTGAACAAATTCCGAATCAGGAGAAGATTGGCGAATATGTGGATCGAGTGTTGGGGGAGCAGAAGAGACTGGAACTCGGTATGCATCGAGATTGTAGATTGTCGGTTGTTGTTCCGGCTCTTCAGGAACGGGAAAATATTGTGCCGATGATAAAATCTTTTTTGGAGCAAACGGGGGTTTCTTTTAAAGATTTTGAGGTGATTGCGGTTGTAAATAATGATAAAGAGGCGGCCACAGGGAAAACAGAGGTTTTTTTAGATAATCAGCAGACTTTGAGGATAATTCGAGCGATAAGTGATAAAAATGCTTCACTGGATAATTTGAATTTAAGTCAAGAAGAGAAAAAAGTTAATAGCCTGCTGAGTGAGTGGGCTGGGGAGGCATTGAAGAATCTTGAATTGAAAGTGGTTGACGATAAAATAAAGTTCTTAAGCGCTTATTTTAATGAGCAGGACTGCTCGGATGGAGAATTTTATTTTATCAATGACAAATTAAGCGAAAATCGGGAAGTGAAAGAATTGATAATGGAATTGGGGATAAATATGATGGTTTTTGCTAAAATGCCGTTTAGCGAAACAGATAAGGTCGAATATGAGAAATATAAGCAAGAAGAGGGGAAGGTGTTTAGACAATTATCGGACATTTTGAGCTTTCTGGAAGAGAAAAAAGAGCCCGAGAAAAAGGAGCTGGAGTTTAAAAGAAGATGATTTTTTATGATTAAGGCTTAATTGAATTTTTTTTCTCGGTTGCTATTTTAAAAATCTTTATTTCATCTTTGATGCCTTTGAATTTGAAATCGCCGACTTCTTCGACTTTGAACTCGTTTTTGTTCATAATGAAATAGGCAGATTCGGTGATATAAACTTCGTTGGCTTCGGTGATTCGTTCGACCCGGGCCGCCAAGTTGACCGGTTCGCCGTAGATGTCTTTGTCGATGACGTTTACTTCGCCGTTGTTGATCGCGATTCTGATTTGCAGTTTATTTTTTCTAAAAAACCAATTGTTTTGTCTCAGTTTTTTCTGGATGGCGATGCCGCAAAGGGCGGCGTCGGTTGGACTCTTAAAGGTTACCAAGAAGGCGTCGCCGATGGTTTTAATTATTTCCCCCTTGAATTCTTTAAAGATCGGGAGCATTAGTCGTTTGTGTTTTTCCAGGAATTTTTTTAAAGCCAGCCGGGATTTTTTAGAGGTTCTGCCCGTGAAGCCCTTGATATCGGTGAACATTATGGTTTTTTCTTCGGTTTGGAGTTTGTTTTCTCTGTTTTTTTGTTTTAGCTGCTTGTCAAAGGAGATAAGGGGTTTGAAGATCGAGTAGATGATTTTTATAAGCAAGAGAGTGACGATTATGTAGAAAAGCATGGCGAACAAGGTTCTGGTTTCAAGGATTGTGCCGTCGTGGGGTTTGATCAGATTCAGGGAGGCCGGAAGCGGTTTTAAAAGCCATTCTGAGGCATTGTAGCAAAAATTGATTAAGGGATTGGAGCTGTCTGAATCTTTAACAAAAAGCTTGAGAATGAATCTTATAACTAAAAAAATCACGATTAACAATGATAATCTTTTTATTATCCTGACTATAAAGTTTCTGGTTTTTTTCATGAGTTTAATGATTATTGGAACTATGATATCTTATCACTATGCCGATTTGGGGACAAGTGTCTGGGATAAGAGAAATTCCGGCTTTGGAGTCATTCGGCTTTTTTAGAAGCCAATAAAAAAGTTATTTTAAAAATTTTTCAAGCTTTGCTTGTTGAACTGTGGGGAGGTATGCTATGTTTAGTTGTTACTTTTGTAGTTTTAATTCGTTATATATAAATAGTTATTAATTTTAAAATAATAAAAAAACAAGCAATATTATTAATAATGGGTTTATTAGTGTATTAAGATGGAGTGCTATTTTTATTAAATATGATATATTGAAATTAGTTTAATTAATAAAACAAAAAGCAAAACAAAATGAAAAAGAAAATTTTAGTAGTAGTCGGTTTAATAATATTTTTTGCTATTTTTTTAAAAATATTTCCTGGATTTATTGTAATACCTTCATTAAAAATTAAAAAATTTGAGAACAATAAAACTCCAATTCTTCTTAATTTGGATAGAAACGCCGCAAACGGAGTAAATTGTACAAATTCAATTATTTCATTTTCAGTACCAATTTATTATGGAGAAATAAAGGATATTAAAGAAATTAAACTAACTAAAACTTTTTATTTTGATAATGGTAAATCGATTACAATTTTAGAACCTGTAAATATACTTAGTGAATGTATTGAAACAGTTAATTTATTTAAAAAGGCAGATAATGAATTTAATTGTTTGAAAGAAGTTTATAATAGTAAATTAACAAATGTTAATGTATTTTCCAATTCAAAACGAATATATAATGAGTACCAGCTTCAAATAATGAAAGGGGTGTTCTTAGTGGATAATTCAGATAGACCTTTTTATCAATTTCAAACAGATTCAGTTCAAGGTTTTCAAATAAACACTGAGAGAGCAGTTGTCTTAGAAATTTTTGATTTAGATGGCAATGAGAAAGGCAGCATAATAATAAAAAATAAAGGAACTCAAGAAAATATAAATAAGATAATCAATTCAATAAAAGTTAACTGATTAAGGAATTATTTTAAATTGTTCGATAAATAAAGCCTTTCCGACAGTTGATGAAAGTTTGTAATGTGGACAGTCATAAAAAAACTTGGAACTCGTTTTTTGATATAGTGTTTGATTGGTACAATGTTTTGAAGGGCTTGAACTATAAGAAAGACATGGGCTTTGTTTAAAGTCTTTTTTTTGGTTAGATTTTGTACTATGATTTTTTTGTACATATTTTTATGTTAAGCGGGTTATTAAATTATGTGCGATAATTTATTTTAACCCGTTTACACAAAATATTGTACACTCTCATTTTTTGCTATTTTTTTAAAAATATTTCAATTTCCGACCTCCTTGGTGCAAACGAGGTGTATTGGATTTTAAGCTTGAAAATGTTATAATTTAGTATGAATTTAAGTCATTAAGCTTTATTTATGCGAGTTCCTGAATTCTTACAATCAGCTTTATGGTCGTATGATATTGCCAAAATGGATGTGAATAATCCAAATGA
>WJJL01000048.1 GCA_014729725.1 Candidatus Moraniibacteriota bacterium
CCTGGCGAAAACCATTTGTTTATTCCAGGAAATTCATACAACAACCAGTTTTAATAAATAATAATTAATCAAAACTAATTTTCCCTAGTAGGACATTTTCATTTTGCAAAATACTAGGACATTTCTAAATTGGTTTGACAACTCCAAAAAATTAAAAATCAATAATTACCATCGGCTGTATTGGCTTGGGAAAAATAATCCAGTAATTCAAAAAATTTATTAGGAAAAACTTCATCCTCCAAAAATTCGATTTAAAAACCGCAATTTTTTAGCGATTTTTTTTATAAAAATTTTACTAAAGTAAATAATTTTTATTGATTTTTAATCTTTTCCACTTTAACATTAATAACCCCTTGCCCCAAATTACCAATCTTTTCAAAAGCCACTTTATCCAAATCAATAATCCTCCCCTCCACATAAGGGCCACTATCGTTTACCACCACTACCACGCTTTTCCCGTTATCCGTATTGGTAACCTTTAACCAAGTACCTTTTGGATGTTCCAAGGAAGCGCAGGCCATGGTTGCGGTATAAGCATACCAGCTGGCTTGTCCTTTGGATGCTTTACCAAGTTCCATTTTAGTGCCATGAGCGACTATTTTGTTGACCGGTTCTTTAATAATTTCGCTGGAAATCTCTTCACGGCTAACTTCTTTTCCGTTTTCGTAAATAATTTTATAAACTGTCTTTTTTTGGCCATACTCTCCTTTTTGGCTTACCTTTGTTTTTTTCCAAGCCAGATCAGAATCTTCTTTTTCTATAGTTTCAAAATCGATTTTCTCAATTTTCTCAATCTCCTCGATGTTTACTCTGGTTATAGTGATTTCTTGATTGTTGCTTAATTTGCTGTCTAGAGAAGGTTCTATAATATCAGGTTTGTTTAAACTTATCTGGGCTTCCTCTATTGCCTGAGAAACCTTATCGCTAAAAGTTTTTAATTCAATGGTTTGACCATCCACAAAAATTTTTACCGGAATTTTCTGCTTTATGGTGATTTGCGATCCGTGACTGATTCTTTTTTTAAAATCCGGGAAAATATAATCCTCCTGTGTTAAATCAATTTGTGATTCCTCTAAAAAGGACTCCACGGTGCTGGCTTTGGTGACTGCGATAAAATCCAAACCATTGATATCCAAATATATACTTTTATGACTCTGGTGATAGGCAGAAGAAGGATGGCCTTTGTCTGCGGAACTTTTGACAAAAAACCAAAAATAGAAAAAACCGCAAATTATAACCGGAATAATTAATATGGTAGCGTAAATTTTTATTTTAATTTTTTTATAAGACATATACCAATTATCGATGTTAATAAAATTAGAAACTATGCGTTTGAAAAAAAATCAGGCGATAAGCATAAAAATCTTACAAAGCCCATTAATATACACTTGGTAAACCAAAGTTTTTTTACTAAAAATCAATCAAAAACATAACTCCTAAATAATAATCGCCAAAAATATTATAATCATTACAATCGATAGCAGAAATTTAATTACAGAACCGGCTAAAAAGCCGACTAAACTCCCGATTCCCACATTAAAAGAAACCTTTGGGCTTTTTTGAGCAAACACCAATTCGCCCATAAAAGCCCCCACAAAAACTCCCGCTATCAATCCAATCAAGTTGTAAGCTACCAATCCGATAAATCCCGCAATAAAAGATCCGATTATTGAATAATTGGAGCCTTTAGCTTTCTTAGCTCCAAGAATCGCGGCCAACTGATCCAAAAAAAGCGAAAAAAGAGTGATTGCGGCAAAAATCATCAAAAGATTAAAGCTAATGTCAGCAAAATCATTATAAATGGCGTAGATCAATATTGCTAAAAGAACAAAAGGGGGTCCCGGCATAGAAGGCAAAATCGAACCGATCAAACCGATTAAAAATAGAATCGCAATAACAACTATCACTAAAATAAATAACATAATTTTATTATTAATTTATTACTTAATCAGTAGCACTGATTGTTTGTTCTATCCCTACCCTCTGCCGGCCGGCGGGAGATGACAATCAGCACCGTTCACAATTTAAAACTAATTACAAATTTTATCCTTGGTGCTTGCAAAATCATTAATTTTAAAAACAGTTATTTACATTTTAATATTTTTTTACTATTATTTAAAGCATCAATTAATTATTTAGTAAATCAAATCGGTTTAAATCTGAAATATTTCTTTTAAAACCCCTTAAATAAAGGGTTTTTCAATAATAATCACTTGATTGGATATTTCTTTTATTATAGCAAATTTTTTATTTTTTTTTAATCTAATTTTTAATTAATTTTCATAAATGAATGATAACATCGAATACGAAATAATTTATATAATCCCCAATGAAAAAATAGAGTCATTGGAAAATGTAAAAAAAGAATTGGTTAAGTTAATAGATAAGAATAAGGGAAAACTTATTAAGGAAAGTCAACCCCAAAAAAGAAAGCTGGCTTATCCGATAAAGGGCTATAGAACCGGTGTTTATGTGGTAAACAGAATCAAGTTAGATCCTAAAAATATTAAAAAAATCAATAAAGACATAAGTTTAATTAAAGATATTATTAGACATTTATTAGTAAAAGCAAAGGAAATTCCCACAAAACAAGATAAAGAAGATAAAGAACAAATCAAAACCCAGAAAAAACAAGCTAAAACCCCTAAATCAAAGCGGGAAAGTCAGTCAAAAGAAAAAGATCAAGATGTTACTGTAGATGATCTTATTGAAAAACAAGATCTGGAAGTAGATCCAGCTAAAGAAGAAGAAAAGAACAAAAAATCCCCGGCCAAACCCGCAAAAGACAAACAAATTCAAGAACCGGAAAAAACAGCTAAAAAAGAAAAACCCAAGCAAGTAAAAGAAACTAAAGAAATTCAAGAAAAAAAAGAGACTAAAGAGCCTAAAGAAAAAGATGATAAGGAAAGAAAAAACAAAAAGGGGAAATTAAAATTCGATGAATTGGAAAAAAAGCTCGACGATATTTTAAAAGACGATGATTTAATATAATAATTTTAAATAAGTAAGCCATAAATTAAAAAAATGAATGTAAACAAAGCAATAATTGTCGGAAGGCTTACCAGAGATCCGGAAGCTCGTACAACTCCTAACGGCAAATCAGTAACTTCGATTGCTATTGCCACCAGCAATATCTGGAAAGACGCCGAGGGTAATAAACAGGAAAAAACCGAATACCACGATGTAGTGATGTGGGGAAGATTAGCGGAAATCGCGGCCCAATATCTCGTAAAGGGTCAAGAGGTTTATGTGGAAGGCAGGCTGGAAACAAGGAACTGGGAAGGGAAAGATGGGGTAACCAGATATAAAACCGAGATTATCTTGAGCGGTATGGATGGAAAAATGCAAATGGGAAATAAACCGCAAGGAAGTCAGCAGGCTTCCGGTGGTAATAAAAACCCAAATTCCCAGGCGAAAACAGCTCCTAAAAAAGACTCTAAAAGCCAGCAGGACGAAGAGGAAATCAGGATTGAAGATATTCCGTTTTAAAAAAGTCAGCCTAACAGATATATATTTCAAACTGTCCGAAATCAAGCTTATTTAAAATATTTCCCTAAAAATAAGTTTGCTTCGGACAGTTTGATTGTTCTTTTGTTAATCAGCTGTTTGCTTTTTCACCTTTCCGTTTTATGACGACGAAATTATAAGCTGGATCAGCTCCTGCAAACAGACTCGATAATAAGAGCCAATTTCGACGCGATTTTTTACCCCTAAAGCAGCTTGGGGTTTTGCGTTTACTGGCTATTTGAAGAAAAAACCCGTAATAAAATTAACCCCATTATTTTATAATAATTTAAAACATTTAATTAATCATGTTAAAGAAAGAAAAAAGTTGTTATTTATGTGATAACTCAATAGATAAAATCGATTACAAAGATACTAATCTTTTACAAAAATTTATCACGCCTCAAGGAAAAATAAGGCCTCCCCGAAAAACTTTTCTATGCGCCAAACACCAAAGAAAAGTCGCCAAAACCGTAAAAAGAGCCAGGGTTATAGCCTTATTGCCGTTTACAAGAAAATAGTCAAGACTTTAAATTACCAATAAAAGTAAAATTTAATTAAATCAAAGCGGTTTATCGGCTTTTAAAAAAATAACCCCTAAAAGTTGTAATTTTTGTAATGATTGATTGTTTTGAAAAGATTGCCTAAAGTAAATCAAAAATTGTAAGAAAATTTTAAAAATTGCAAAAAAATAATTAACATTATTAATAAATTATTAAAAAATGCTTGAAATAAGCAAAATAAAAGTTGGCGACATTATTGAAAAAGATAACCAACCTCTAAAAGTGGTAAGAGCTTCTTTTTCTAAGATTGGCCGTCAGGGAGCGGTTCTTCGAACTAAATTAAAAAATCTGATATCCGGAAATGTCAGCGATATTACTTTTAGGGATTCCGATAAATTGAAAAAAGCCGAGATAACTCGGGAAAAAGCCCAATATCTCTACAATCAGGATAATCAATATTTTTTTATGAATCTAAACAACTATGAACAATTTTCTTTTGATAAGGAAATTTTAGGAAATCTAACCAATTTTTTAAAAGAACAATGCGAAGTGCAAATTCTGCTTTTTAACGATCAACCTACCAATATTGAACTACCGGTAAAGTTGGATTTTGAAGTAACTGAAGCTCCTCCGGCCACAAGAGGCAACACAGCTGAGGGGGGTAGCAAAAAAATCAAAATCCAAACCGGTTATACCTTGGATGCGCCTTTATTTATAAAACAGGGAGATAAAATCAAAATAAATACCACAGATGGCAAATATGTAGAAAGAGTTGCTGAGTAAAAATTTAAAAACTTTTTACATAAATTCCAATAAAACAGCTCGGAATAAAAAAAATTATTTTTGTTTTTTTAGATAATATTTATTTCCTTTTTTTTCAAAAACTTTTTTATCTTGAAGGTTTAAGGTAATAGTGGAAACTTTTACTTGTCTTTGTTCCAAGGTTTTTTCAACCAATGTTTCTTTTTTAAGCGGTTCACCTACCTTTTTTAAAATATTAATTAAAACATCCTTTACGGTGCCTGTATAAAAATCCCATTCTTTTAAGGCATAAATCCCTCTTCCGGTTAAAATAAATCTCGGATCTTTAATAAGTTCATTGTGAACTGTCGGGGTGCAGATTTTCTTGTTATCCAGACTTAATTTTTCAATTTCTTTGGCAATTTCTATATAATGCATAGGTTTTCCAAACTTTTGAAAAATAAGATAAATTTTATCTTTTATTTTTTTAGGTTTAATGCTGGGCCAAATATCCAATCCCCATTTTCCAAAAATATTTTTCTGTACCATCTTTGGGATATCTATGTAAGAATATAAAATATTATCAGGTATGTTTTTTAATTTTTCATTATAGTTTAACATTTGAATTATTTCCTGATCGCTAAGCGGTTTCTTATTTTTCTTTAAAATATCTCTTAAAGAGTTGTTTAATTCAAAAACAATATTAATATCGGCATCTTTAAAATGCCAGGTTCTTTCAAAAATTCGAGGTTTATTTAAAAAATGAAAATCTCTTCCCAACTTTAAGGAAAAAGCCAGCGCTTTTTCTTCTTCTTCTTTTAGTTTATTATTATTATTATATTCGTTTAAAATCCTGATTTCACTGGCAATACCTTGATATTTTTTGATGATTTTATTAATTTTTTGCAATATAAAATCAATTTTATTTTTGACGCTGCCGGTACTGCTTTTTTCTTGAATTTTTCTTAAAGCTTCATTTTCAATCTGACGAACCCTTTCTCTGGTTATTTTTAAATCTTTGCCGATTTGTTCAAGGGTTTTGGAGTCCCTATTGTCTAAACCGAATCTCTTGATAAGCACCTCCTCCATTCTTTTATTTGACAAATCCTTAATAGCTTCCATTACGATATCAAAAGGAGATATTATAGTATTATTAAAAGAGATTTCATTTTTAAAAGATTTATTATTTGCTTTATTGGCCTTTTGGGAACTCTTATTACTACGAGTTTTCATTATTTTTTCATAATATTAAAAATACCCCTAGTTAAGAGTTTTGTTATATAAAAAAAGGTTTATTAACAAAACTTAAAAAATAATAACATAATTTATAATATTGTCAAGGAAAATAGCTTAATAATCTAATATTTATCGAAATTTTTATAATAACTAAAAAATAAAAAACCTCCTAAAATAATTTAGATAAAATTAAATTTTCTTACTCTTCTTAGCCACCACGGCTTCTATTATTAAATGAGCTAAAGATACTATAATTAACAAAGTAAAAAACAAAAAAAATATACCTGACAAAAACAGAATCGATAAGTCAGACTGGGAGATATTATTAAAATCCATTGGAGAAAAATTGTTGCCCACAAGCTTATTATAGAATTCATCTGAAACATTAGAAAGAATCAGAAACGGCAACAAAGCGATGCCGTTATACATGGCATGAAAAAAAATAGACCAGATCAGTCCGAATTTCATTCTGATAAACCCTAAAATCAAACCCAAAAAAATCTGAGGCATAACTAACATCGGCACTATAAACCAAATAGTTAAAACCTCTTGATAGTTAATTATATGCACCAACCCAAAAGCAATTGCCTGAAGATAAAAAATTTTAAAAAAATTATTTTTGTAAAAACTTTCAATTTTTTCTTTTTTAAAAAATCTTTTAAATAAAAACCCAAAACCAAAACCCGCCAAAAAAATAAAACCAAAGTATACGATAGCTCCCTGCCACCATTTAAAATCAAAAATAAAACTTTTATCAAAAAAATTAAGCAGTATCTCCGGCAAAAGTAAAAGTAAAAAGGCAAGAGAAAAACTAAACCTAAAAGCGCTGTACTTTAAAATCATTCTAAAAGTCAGCTCCTCTTTTACCGGAGCAAAAATCACCGCCAAAATCATCAATATCCAAATATTTTCTTTATCCAGAATCAATTCCATTATCGCGTGCGAATTTTGATCATAATCTGTCAGGCTAATCAAATAAACAATAATAACGGCTAACATAAAACTTACAACAGCGCTTATAGCTCCCAGTCTGACAATATCCCAGAATTTAAGAAAAAAATTTTTGGAAATTTTTCCGCTCTGATAGGGCGGATTTTTCAAATAACCATAAAGATAACTCAATAAAGCGGGATTATATTCGTAAATCTTATGGAAATTTTTATTGTTGTTTTTATTTAAATCCTTTGAATTCAATGACTCAAATTTTTGCATAAATTTTGATTTTTAAATAAAAAGTCAATTATTGATTATTTTAATTACCAAACCAGCCTTTTTAAAAAATAAAAACCTTTTTCCCGGCAGCGGAATTATTTTTTTATTTCAAAGTCGTAATAATTAACTAATCTTTATATTCCTAATATTTATAAAGCAGGATGTTTTTATATTTATCCACTAAAATTAATTGATTCGGATCGAAATTTTGATTATCCTTGCCCTCCAACTGAACATTGGAAATAATCAAGGCATTTGGATCATCTTTTATCTCTTGAACCGATTCCGTTCTTTTTAAATCATCTCCGATAGCGGCCCAGTAGCTGGGATTGTACGCCGGCCAATCGATATTATAGAGCGTTAAGCGCTCGTTTTCCAAATAATATTTGGCAATCACATAATCAAAAGAATTTAAAATATAAAAATTTTTATCTTCATATTGCTTCAAATTATTTTTAAAACGATTCCAACCAGTGGAAAATTGTACCGGAGCAATCAGCAAAATTAAGCCCATATAAAGCGCTAAAAAAAATATTTTTTTGTTAAAGCTGACTTTTGAAAGAAGATACCCCAAAAATACAAAAATAAAAAAAGCTCCCGGCAATAAATATCGGGCCACCATAAAATATTTTCCAAAAAAAGAAAGCAAGAAAACAAGCAACAAAAATCCAAGAGAAGGAATCAATAAAATAACGGTTTTTTTAAAATTGTTTTTTATTAAATAAACGGTTGAGAAAGCTAAAAATATAATTAAAAATACAAAAACCGATCGGTTGTCAAAAAAATAAAACTCATTGGGAGAAGGCATACCTGAAGACATTTCGCCCAAAGGGGTTCCGAATAAAAACATCTGGATATTATAAAAAATATCGTAAAAAACCGGGGGTTCTATCCAATCCAGACTATTGCTTTGGGTTTGCTGAAAAAAATGATTAAAGAAAGTCCTGCTCCAAGGTAAAAAAACCAAAAAAGCGCTTATAATTCCTATGAACAGTCTCTTATTTGGCTTTAAAAATAAAACTATTTTCTTAAAATCAAGACTAAGCTTTCTAAAATCTTTTGTATAAAAAATCCAAAAAAGATAGTAAATGGGAAGGAAAAGCAAACCGGCGTAGTGAGTCAAACAGGAAAGCCCCACAAAAATTCCAAACAAGAAAGAATAAATAATTTTTTTATTTTTTTCAGCCAAAACCAAAAAATAAAACGCCAAAATTACTAAAAAAGCAAACATAGTATACATTCTCCCCTCTTTTGAATACTGGATCATAAAAGGAGAGATAGCTATTAAAAAGGAACCGAACAAAGCCGCTTTTTTATTTAAAAGCTGTTTTACCAAAAAATAAACCCCGATTATACTTAAAATTCCAAAAATCGCCGAAAATAAACGGATAGAAAAAACATTGTAATCAAAAAGGGAGGCAAAAGGCTTTAATAAAGCATAATAAAGCGGCGGATGAACATCGTTTATAATAATCTTAAACATTTGGGCAAAAGGCTCTTTGATGGCAATTCCGGTAAAAGCCTCGTCATACCAAAAATCCCTGACTCCCAAATTGGTCAACCTTAAAACCGAGCCTAGCAAAACAATAAAAAAAATATAATATTTTTGGGTTTTATTAATAAATTCTATTATTTTTTGTTTCATTGTTAGTGGGACAAAATATTAAATTTTATTTTTTCATCTGAATTTTTAGTCTTTTTTCAATCTCGTCAAAGAATTCTTCTGTATTAAGCCATTTATCTCTGGAGGGGTCTTCCTTTTCATAAATAGACCGGGCTAAATCTTTAGTAACTTTACCGTCTTCAACCGCTTGAATGCAAACTTTTTCCAAAGTTTTAGCAAATTCCATAACTTCAGGCGTTTCATCCAACTTACCTCTATGAGTTAAGCCCCGGGTCCAGGCAAAAATGCTGGCAATTGGATTGGTGCTGGTTTCCTTACCTTGTTGATGGAGTCTGTAATGACGGGTAACAGTCCCGTGAGCCGCTTCAGCTTCAATTGTTCTGCCATTGGGAGACATTAAAACCGAAGTCATTAAACCCAAAGAACCGAAGCCCTGCGCCACCATATCGGATTCAACATCGCCGTCGTAATTTTTTAAAGCCCATAAAATCCCGCCTTCCATTTTTAAAATTCGCGCCACCATATCATCAATCAGTTTATATTCATAATATAACCCTTTAGCTTCGTATTTTTCCTTGTATTGACTTTTATAAACTTTATCAAAAATTTCCTTAAATCTAGTGTCATATTTTTTCAAAATCGTGTCTTTAGCGCTGAAAAAAACCGGATAACCTAACATTAAGCCGTACTCAAAAGTGGCTTTGGCAAAATCATAGATGGATTTTTCCGTGTTATACATTCCAAGCGCGATTCCGTTGCCTTCAAATTCATAAACTGTTTGTTCCTGACTGGAACCATCTTTTCCTTTAAAAACAAGTTTTAACTCCCCGGCCCCTTTTATCTCCATTTCAGTAGCTTTGTATTGATCCGCATGGGCGTGACGACCAATAAAAATAGGCTTTTTCCAGGCGCCCACCAATTTGGGAATGTTTTTGCATACAATTGGACCGCGAAAAACAGTTCCTCCCAGATAATTTCTAATCGTTCCATTGGGTGATTTGTATTCCTCTTTTAAATCATACTCCTTGACTCTAGCCTGATCTGGAGTAATGGTGGCACACTTTACCCCCACATCATACTTTTCTATGGCTTTAGCCGCTTCCAGAGTTATTTTGTCGCCGGTTTCATCTCTTTTTTTAATATGTAAATCAAAATATTTCAAATCAACATCCAAAAAAGGTAGGATCAATCTTTCTTTAATCATTTTCCAAAGCACTCTTGTCATTTCATCGCCGTCAATTTCCACTATGGGATTTTTCACTTTAATTTTTTTCATAAGTTTTTAATTAATTATTATATTTAGCGGGGATTGCTTTGAGAATCCTGGGGAAAATAAGGTAATCTTAGAAAATTTTCAGAGTTTATTTAATTCTTTAGCCGCTTTATTCAAAGCCGAACCTTCCTTTATCCATTCGATTTGCACCAAGCTCAAAGTGTGAACGGCAAGCGCGGTTTCTGTGGAACAGTCTTTATGCTTGATTAAAATTTTTACTTCACTGCCAGGAGTTAAATTTTGAATCCCTTTAATATCAATTCTATCGAATTTTTTAAATTTTTCCCAATCTTGCGGATTTTTTAACCATAAAGGCAAAATCCCCTGTTTTTTTAAATTGGTTTCAGCTATTCTGGCAAAACTTTTGGCGATGATGGCTACCGCTCCCAAATATCTGGGCTCCATAGCCGCGTGTTCGCGACTGCTTCCTTCCCCGTAATTTTCATCGGCCACCGCCACCCAGCCGATTTTATTTTTTTTGTAATTTCTAGCTATTTCATGAATCGGCTTGGTTTTTTCATCCAATTGATCCACTCCATAACCGGTTTTATCACTAAAAACATTATTGGCTCCGCTGTACATATTTTGACTGATATTGTCCAGATGACCTCGATATTTCAGCCAGACTCCTGCCGGGGAAATGTGATCGGTGGTGCACTTCCCTTTAACTTTCAATAAAATCGCCAAATCCCGGAAATCGCCGGGAATTTTCCATTTGGAAAAAGGCTCCAAAAGCTCTATTCGATCGCTTTTTTGATCAACATCAATGTCAATGTCCGGCTGAGGTTTATCCGCAACAAAGCAATCCAGTGGCGCTTTAGAAAAGACAATATCACAAGCGGCCCTATGCTGGGGAATTTGAAGTTTAATCTTTTTGCCTTTTTCATTGGTAATTTCATCTTGTCTTGGATCAAAAGTGATTTTTCCGGCAAAAGCAATCGCCATAGCCAACTCGGCACTGCTTAAAAAAGCAAAGCTGTTTTCTCTGCCATCATTTCTGGCTTTAAAATTCCTGTTAAAAGTACTGACAATAACTCTTTTTCGATTTTGAGGAATTTGTTCGCCATCCCATTGACCTATGCAGGGACCGCAAGTATTAGTTAAAATCTTGGCCCCGATTTTTTCAAATATTTTTGTAAAACCTTTTTCTTGAATAGTTTTGGCAATCATGTTGGAGCCCGGGGTTATAAGAAGTTTGCTTTTTAACTTGAGATCGTTTTTATGAGCCAGTTCAGCGATTTTAGCGGCTCGTTCAAAATCCTTAAAAGATGAATTGGTGCAACTTCCAATCAAACAATAATCAACTTTCTCAGGCAAATTTAATTTTTTATATTCCTCTTTAAAGCCGGATAGTTTATGCATGGCATCAGGACTGTCCGGACCGCTTAGAATCGGCTCTAATTGGCTTAAATCAATTTCCAGCACTTCGTCAAAATATTTTTGAGGATTTTGCATTACTTCTTCATCGGCCTCTAGATCCTTTCGAAACTTTTGAGCCGTTTGGGCTATATCTTGCCTTTGAGTTTGCTCCAAAAAACAAGCCATTTTCTTATCAAAAGGAAAAATTGAAGTGGTGGCTCCGGCTTCAGCCCCCATATTGGTAATGGTGGCCTTTTCACTGGCGCTTAAATTTTGAGCCCCCTTTCCAAAATATTCAATAATTTTACCGGTGGCTCCCTTTACCGTAAGTTTGCCGATTAAATATAAAATCAAATCTTTAGCTGCGCTCCAATTTTTAAGCTGTCCGGTTAGCTTGATTCCCAAAATTTCCGGCATTTTTAACTCCCAGGGCTGTTTGGTCATCACATCAACGGCATCGGCTCCGCCCACTCCCACAGCCAACATTCCCATACCCCCTGCATTAGGGGTGTGAGAATCAGTCCCGATTATAAGACCTCCGGGGAAAGTATATTTTTCAAAAACAATCTGATGAATTATTCCGGATCCCGGCTTCCAATAATCCATAGCGTATTTTTGCGCAGCTGAACTCAAAAATCGATAAACTTCATTATTGATTTTTTTTGCGTTTTCTAAATCATAATTGCCGCCCTTAATCGCTCTGACCAGATGATCGCAGTGAATGGAAGTGGGAGCGGCCACTTCTTTAACTCCGGTGGAGATAAACTGCAGTACCGCCATTTGAGCCGTGGCATCTTGCATTACCACCCTATCAGGAGCAAGCATTAACTGACTCTTGCCTCTTTTAATTTTTTCAACCCTATCCAATTCAGAGCGGTCATAGAAATGACCAAATAAAATTTTTTCAGTTAAAGTTAGCGGTCTTTTCAAAATCTTTTTAGCCTGTTTAAGGTTGGTTTGATTTTTTTGATAAATTTCTTTGATTTTTTTAGGATCTATAAATTGACTCATATAGTTATATTGCTAATTAAATTAATTTGTCTTGCCCTTGGTTAAATAAAGAACATCATCGGTATCAAATCGATACAGCCCCTGTTTATATCTTTTTTGATCAAAGTAATGCCCGATAAAACCAACACTTCTGCCCAAAACAAACAATCCGTTTAAAGAACCGATTTCTATAACTTTTTCGATTTCTCTTTGACTGAAAATTTCAGGCAAGCTTTTCATCATATCAATAAAAGTAACTGCGATTACCCCGTCAACATTTAGAATAAGGTTTTCCTTTTTGGAAGTGGTAATTTTTTCTACTTCCAAGGCGTAGTTTAGTAAATCTGTGTTTTTGAAATTCTTTTTTGCAAAATTCTTTAGATTTTCCACTCTTTTATCAGGATTTTTGATGCTTTTGACTTTATGTCCAATTCCGGGAATATTAACGCCCTTTTGTTTCATTTGAGCCACAAAATCTCTAGGATTAAGATCTTTATTGAAAGCGTCAAAAAAATAATAAGCCGCCCCATCAATAGCTCCACCGAATCTGGGCCCGATAGTTAAAAGTCCGCTGACCAGCGAGGAAACCAAATCTTTGCCAGCTCTGGCGCTAACGATGGTATTTAAAGCTCCTGACACGCAGGGTCCATGGTCGGCTACTGTTTTTAAGATCATTTCAATGTAAGCGGCTGCGAATTGAGGAAGTTCTTTTTTAAACCATAAAAGCCCTATCACATAACCCAGTCCTTTATTTTGATCCTTGACAATCTTACTGATAGGAATTCCCAAATAGGTGGCCTCTTCTCCGGTATCACAAGAAATCGAGGAAATAATTTGAGTGGGTTTTCTAACTTTTTTGTGCTTTTTAAAATCTTCAAAATCAGCCGGAATAGCTCTGGGTTGAAGATCTTTTTTGGGTTTAATGATTTTTTGGGAAACTAAGTTTTTATAAACTTTATTAATTTGTTTTCCGATATCATTAAAGGATTTGGGCACTATAGCCCCCGCTTTCTTTAAAACTTTATTTTTCTTATCGGCGCTTTCTTTTAAAGATCCGGTCTTGGCGCCGGCGTGGCCGAATTGAACTTCACCGGTAAACTCCTTGGCGCAAGTCCCGGCGGTCCAGGCCACCAAAGGTTTGGTAATATTTTTCTTAATTAAAGCTTCTGAGATCTCGTATTCATCAAGTCCCCCGATTTCGCCCAGAACCACAATCGCTTTAATTTGGGGATTTTTTTCAAACCTTAAACAATGATCCGCCAAAGTGGAGCCCGGATAAGCATCACCGCCAATCGCAACCCCTTCGTAAATACCGTCGCTGTTTTGAGCAATCACATTATACATTTCATTGGAAAGCCCTCCGGATTTGGTAACCAGTCCAAAGGAGCCGCCACGATGGAGTTTAGAGTTAATGATATTTTCTAAAGTACCCCCGGTATTGGCGATTCTAAACTGACCGGCACAAATTCCACCCACAGTCGCAGGTCCGATAATCCAGGTATTATTTTTTTTGGCGTTTGCGATTAAAAGCCGAGTTTTTCGTTCCAAAATTCCTTCAGCAATTATAACCACGGTTTTAATGGGCTTGGCTTTAATGGCCTCAAGCGAACTTTCATAAGCGCTTCTAAGAGAAGCAAAATTAATCATAATATCGATTTCTTTATGAAATTTTAAAGCTTTTCCAATAGTCTTATACATTGGAATTAAAATTTCCTTTTCTCCAAAAAAGAACTGCTGAGGACCGCCTCCGGTGGGGTTAATAATAGCGCTGACGCTGGGTTTCTCTCGTTTGCAAATATAATCAAAATCAAGCATCCGCTGAATAGCTTTGGTTTGATTACCGTAAATTAAGGCCTGACTGTGTTTATCAAATAAACTGTAGCTTTTTTTCGACATCTTTTTTATAAATTCTTAAGGGCTAAATTTACCACTTCTGTCATATGGGTTTGGGGACCGTAAACTTGAATGGGGATCTTAAAATCTTCTCCCGCCTTTTTCATCTTTTTAAGACCTTCTTTATAATTGGGACCTCCCCTTCTGACAAATATTTTAATTTTGTTTTGCTTGATCTTTTCCCTAAATTCCTCCAAAGCCATAATAATTCCGGTAAAAGTGGCCGCCACATCGGTAAAATTGGCGATACCACCGCCGATAATCAAAATTTTTCCTTGAGGAGATTTTTCTTTTAACATAAGCTCCAAAATGGTTTTAGCGTATTGATAAGTTTCCAAAGTGGAGGGATCGCCGCTGTATTCACCGTAATTTGCCAACTCCTTTCCGAAACCCAAATCCGAAATGGTATCCGTGTAAATAACGCTGGCTCCGCCGCCGGCCACCATAGTCCAAACCCGCCCTTTGGGATTTAAAACAATTAATTTTAAAGAGGCTCCGGTTTTTTTGTCCAGGCGAATTATTTTTTGCTCCTCTTTGGATATTTTTCTGCCAAAAGGCACTGGTATTTCTATATTTTGATAAATTTCAGAATTTTCCCAAAAAGCAGCGTCATCGACTTTTAAGACTACATCCAGCGGATAGACCACCCCTTTTTTTATGGTAAAGGGATTAATTTCCAAAAAAGTAAAGTTAAAATCAATAAAAATCTTGTAAATAAAGGCGATGAAATTTTTCAGTGCTTCAAAATTCCGGTCTTTTTTTAAAGCTTTTTCCAGATCACTATTTTTTAAACCTTTTAAAAGATCCGCTTTTATTTGAATGACCTTGTCCCAGTTTTTTTCAATTTCAATTCCTCCCTGATAAGAAAAATTAATTTGATCAAAATCGCGTTTGGTTTCAATGCTTAAATAAAATTCTTTTTTATGTTTCACAAAAGGTTCAATTATGAAATACTGAAGTCTATCTTTGGCTTTATTAATTAAAAAAGGTTTTTGCGATTTTTGTTTAATCCATTTTTTAACTTCAGGCCAATCCAAATTAAGCCCCACTAAACCGTATTTGCCTCTTCTTCCAAAAAGCTGATCCGGTTTTACAATCAATTTTTCCTTTTTTAAAAACGGATGCTTTTTTTCTAATTTTAAAAAAGAATCCCCGGCTTTATATAAAAGGGATTTGATCTTAAGGGGTGCTTTGTTGTTATTAGCCGCCTGTTTTATTATATTTTTTCCGTCAAATTCGCGAATTCCGACCTGAGCCATAAATTTTATTTTTAAAATCGAATAACTTTAAATTATCTATAAGTCAAAAAATTTCAAAAAAGAACAAGAATCTTGAAATTTCCAATTAAGCTTTATTTAAACAGATTCTAAATAAAATCAGGATCGCTGTCAATGAAAAAAACTGTTTGTTAAAAAAATATCCAGACTTTAAAAAAATCCAATTTAAATAAAAAATTACAAATCAAAGAAAAACTGATCAATCGCAAGCTGAGAGTCTTTTTTTTCCACAATATAAGTAATTTCAGAAAAAGTGGAAATCATTTCAATAATATTAATGTTTTTAACTGCCAATCGCTGAGTTAGTTTATAAAGGAGGTTGGGAATATTGATAAACTTTGGTGGAAAACGCAGCGTAATAGCCGTTAAATCTTTTTTTTGAAAAACCGGTTTGCTTTCCTTGAGCTTGGTTTTTAGCTTTTGCATGGTTTGACTGTCTAAAATTACCGTGATTTCGCTGACCCCCTGAGTAAAGGCGGAGTAGGCTTTAAAATCATTGGGAATCTGGAAAAAAAATTCCCTTATTTTTTTAAAGTTTTTTTTGGTTCGCTCAAAAGTTAACTCCTCCAAATCGCTGTGAATGGAAATATTAAGGATTTCGATTTTAAGCTCCCTATTTTTTAAAACTTGAACTTTTTTTTGCAGTCTGGAAAGAGCCGTAACAATAGTTCTTATTTTTACCTGTTTTAAGCTTAATCTTTGAACATCTTTTTGAATTTGTCTGGAATAGGCGGAAAGATTTAAAATTCCACGATTAAAAGCGGGTGAAGCTTCAGTATCTTTATTTAAAATTTCTTTAATTGTTTGAGATATGTTTATCATAAATGTAATAAATTGTAGTCAATTTGAATCATTTGATACAAATTAAAATAAAATTTACTTTATTTTTTCTAATCTGTAAAGTGGCAAATAATTCTGAATTTGAGCATCTGAAGGTATTTATCTTAACTCATAACATTGGTACAGATTTAGAATTTATTATTCCCATAATAATTCTTTTGATATTTATCTGTACCATTTGCCTTAAGTTATACCCCGAAAGAAAGAAATAAATTTACGCAGGGGAATCCCTGTTGGATTCTTCTGTATAAATAATACCGGCATCCGAATGGATTTTATTGGAAGGATTTAAAAAATCCTTTAATAAAGCTTCCATTCGGATGCCTCCTAATTTTTAAAAATTTTTGATAAATTTTAATATAAGAAACCGTTTTAAAAATTTTATTTTTAATTAAAATCATGCCAAACACCGACTCACTAATCAACCTTTTTTTTGACCTGGTAAAAATCTCAAGTCAAACCGGAAAGGAAGAAAAACTTTCTCGATTCTGTTTTGATTTTTTAAATCAACAAAAAATCAAAGCCCAAAAATATTATAACAACAATATTTTTGTCCCAGCCAAAGCTTGGAATCCGATTATGTTAAACGCTCACCTGGACACGGTGGGGCCAGCGGAAAATATCGAGCCCGCAGAAAAAAACGGCCGGCTTTTTTCCAAAGGAAAAAGCATTCTTGGAGCCGACAATAAAGCAACCCTGGCTGTTATTTTATGGCTTTTAAAAAATTTAAAGCAACAAAAATCCAAGGTTTTAGACAAACTGGAAATTACCTTTACCGTAGCTGAAGAATCGGACAATATCGGGGCTAAGGAACTGAATTATAAAAAAATAAAATCCCGATTTGTTATTTTGGCCGACTCCATTATGCCGCTAGGCGCAATTGTAAAAGCCGCTCCTTATTATTACCGAATCGAAGGCAAAATCTGCGGTAAACCGGCCCACGCCTGCCGGCCGCAAAAAGGAATCAATGTCTTGCCGGCCTTTGCCCAATTCATTCAAAAAGCCGACCCCGGAAGAAACAAGGGGCGTACTTTAAATATAGGCCTAATTGAAGGCGGCAGCGCAGTAAACACGGTGCCCGGATTTTTATCTTTTAAAGGCGAATTGCGAGGTTTTAATGAAAAATTTGTTAAAAAGGAAGTTTCTAAATTAAAAAATTTGGCGGAAAATTTAAAGCAGGTATTTGGTTTAAAAAAATTTGAAATTAATTTTATACTAGAAAATAAAGGCTATAAAATCAAAGAACAAAATGAAATAGTCGAAGATATAAAAAAATGCATTAAACTAAATCAAATAGAACCTCAAATCGTAAAAAACTGGGCCTGTTCCGACGCCAATATTTTCGCCCAAAAAGGATTGACTCCGATTAATATCGGGGACGGCGTTTTTAACGCCCACACCCAAGATGAATACATTGAAGTAAAGGATTTGGAAAAATTGTATGAAATTTTTAAAAGTTTTGTTTTAAAAATAGACCAAAAAAAAATGACTTGATGGATGTTTTAAAAAAATGGTAAATTTAAACTGTCTTTAAAAAATAAAAAATAAAATTTTAATGAATCCTTTATTTGAAGAACCCAAACAGACTAAAGTTAAAGAAGAGGTAGAAAAGGTAGAAAAGGTAGAAAAGACAATAAAGAGGCTAGGAAAGCTTACGCAATTATTAAGGCTTGCGATGGTAGGAGTTTATGTTGCCACAACAATCCCCGCAAATGCAGGGGGTTTTGAAAAAAATAACAGACCCCAAAAAGAAGAAAGAGCTGATGATTATCTTGTTAATAATTATATTGAAGAACTTGTTAAACACAAAGGCCTTTACTACAGAAAGCCTGGCGAAGTTAAAAAATATAATGATAAGGGGGAAGTTGAAAATGCCGATTGTTCGGATCTAGTCAATATGGCCCTTGAACTGCCTTATAAAGTAAACTCGGATGAATTATGTCGCCGCTATACAAAAAAGATAGACCCTGAAACTGCCCAAAAAGGTGATTTAATTTTTTGGAAAACAAAAAAGGGCAGGGCTTATCATGTAGCAACTATCCTCGAGGTTCTGGATGATGGTAAATTTATTACTTTTGAAATTACCAGCGATGAACCTCGATACGAAGGAGATGCTCCAGCTAATATATCCGGAGAAAGAACCAGAAAACTAAAAAAAAATCGCGAAATTAAAAGAATAAATTTTAATCAAGTAAGATTTGCAAAGCAAACTTACCAAAAA
>WJJL01000049.1 GCA_014729725.1 Candidatus Moraniibacteriota bacterium
CGATATAATGATTGTCGGTTTCGATGAGGGAACGAAAATAATCAAATCCCGAATCTCCCAAATTATTAATCTTATCCAAAACATATTGATCTTTTTTTAAACTTCCTCCATTGGGATCAACCTTTAAATTATATTCATCCTCCAGGTTAAAATCGTTTTTATCGCTAAAATCAATTTGGGTTTGGGAGGCTTTGGTAAAACCAAATAAGCCAAAAATTAGAAAAAATCCAATTGAAATTAATAGTTTGATTTTGGTTTTGATTTGCATGGTTTATATGTTTATTTTTTGTTTGTTATTTTTAAAATTCTTTTTTTTTAAATTAGATTTTGGTTTTTAAATTTTAGCGGATTTTGAAAAAGGCTAAAAATTAACCCAACCCAAAACAAGCTCGCGCATTCACCACCTTCTCTAAATCCTAAAATCCAAAACCAAAAAACCCTATCTTGAGCCTAAAATTTTAACTAAAACATTCCACCCGAAGCCATCATATCTTTAGCCATTCTATTTTGAATGGTCTTGATTGTTTTGTTGATGGCTTTTCTGATATTTTTCTCCAGTTTCTTATCTTCTTTATCGGCAATTTCAAGACTCAAAATTTTCATAGCCCCATTCATTTTTACTTTTACACCATTTAATTCTTCTTCCACTTCCATAGAATCCATCTGTTTTTTCATTTTTCTCAATTGTTTTAATTTGTCCAACATAATTTTTAAAAATAATTAATTAAAAAATCTATCAAAAATTTGAAATCCCTTTATTCTACAACTCTATCTGAGTGTTATCACCTATTATTAGTCTGTGTCCATGAGGTTTGGTGAAATTTTCCGAAACAATAGAGCAATCTCTTCCGATCAGACTGTTGGCGATCCTTTTTTTACAATCGATTATTTGAGATCCGCTGCACACAATAGAGTTATAAATATCGGTTCCTCTTATTTCACAATTATCGTCAACCGAAGTGTAGGATTCGATTGAGGAATCCTTTATTCTGCAACCTTCGCCGATTACCACCGGACCGGTTATATTAACATTTTTGCCGATTTTAGTGTTTTTACCGATAAAAACCCGCCCTCTGATTTTTACATTTTTGTCCAAAGCGCCTAAAATTTTGTTGGGAATAGTAGCCAAAACCAAACCATTCCCCTCCAGAAGATCTTCCGGTTTTCCGGTATCCTTCCACCATCCTGTAATTTCTTCATATCCCACTTTAGCCCCCTTTTCAATCAAGTAAGTATGAGCATCGGAAATTTCGAGCTCCTCTCTTTGGCTGGGTTCTATCGCTTCCACCGCCTCGATAATCTGATTACTGTAAACATAAATCCCGGTTACCGCAAAATCGCTTTTGGGTTTGTCGGGTTTTTCCTCCACTTTGACAATTCTTTCTCCCTTAAAAACCGGCACCCCAAACCTGGTAGGATCGTTTACCTTGGATAAGGCCAAAAGACAATCCAGTTTATTGTTTTTGAATTTTTCCACTAAACTTTTGATAGATCCGGAAATTATATTATCGCCCAAATAAAACAATAGTTCATCTTTTCCTATCCAGTCTTTGGCGTTTTTTACCACATGCGCCAAACCCAAAGCACCCCCTTTTTGTTCCAGGTAAGTAAGGTTCAATCCCCATTTTTTCCCGTCTCCAACCACTTCTTGAATTTCTTTATCGCCATTATTAATGTTTATGGCCACTTCCTTAATCCCGGTTTCCTTAATTCGCTCCAAAGCGTAAAAAATCATCGGTTTGTTGGCGATGGGAAATAAATGTTTATTTAAAGTATACGTAATCGGCCTTAGTCTTGTTCCGCGTCCGCCGGCTGAGATTAATGCTTTCATGTTAAATTATTTATAATTATAAAATTCTTAAAAATTAGGCATTTGTTGAATTTTCAAACACCTTTTACAAGAAGCATTCCTAAAAACAAAATACTGCAATTTTTTTATAATATAATATCTCTTTCCAATAGGCAAAAAACTTTCTTTAACCATCTTAATCCCTGAATTCACCCGGTCAAATATTCCGCCGCCGCCTTATCCCAGCGTCTTAGTCTGGAAAGTCTGGTATTTAGCAAAACCGAATATTGCGGCCTTTTTGCCGGTCTGGGAAATTCATCTTTGGTAACCGGAATTAAATTAACCTCCTCCTTGGCCATTTCAAACAATCTTTTGGCGCATTCGTACCAGGTGCAAGGTCCTTCGTTGACGATATGATAAATTCCGTAAGGTTTTTTGTCCACATACAATTCATTGGGGTTGTTCAGATGATAATTGGAAAACTCCAAACGCTCGCTGATTCCCAAAAGATTTCTGGTAGCCAAAGCCAAATCCTTGGTATAGGTAAAGCAGCTGACCTCTTCATCAACCACCCGAATGGTGGATTCTTTTTTGGCCAGATCAAACATAATATCGACAAAACTTTTTTTGGCAGCCTCGCTCTTGCCAGGAGGACCGAATAATTTGGAGACTCTTATTATAAAATATTTCTGCGTGTTTGCCAAAATTTGATTTTCCCCCAGCAATTTGGTTCTGCCATAATTTTGAATGGGGTTAGGAGTGTCGTCCTCTTTATAGCCTTCAATTTTTTCCCCGTCAAAAACATAATCACTGGAATAATGAACCAAATCGGCGCCGATCTTTTCGCAAACTTTAGCCAGATAACCCGGTCCAAAGCCGTTTACTTTTCTGGCCAACTCATAACCTTGTTTTTCCTCGCATTTGTCAACCGCATTATAAGCGCTGGCATTGATTACAAAATCTGGTCGAAGCTTTCTAAGCTTATTTTTAACTTGTTTTTCATCGGTAATATCAATTTGCTCCAAATCCCACCCTATCGGTTCCCATTGACTAAAAACCTCCATTAACTGAGTTCCCAGATTGCCTTTATGACCGATTATTAGTATTTTCATCTTTGATTAATAATTAATAAGTAGCGCTAATTGTTTATTTTGTTCTTGCCTTTACCCACCGGGAGAGAAAGAGCACAATCACCAAACAAACAGCGCCATCCATTAATTTTTTTGAGCTGTAAAATTAAAAGTTAAGCCATTATTTTAAAATTAGCACAGCAGAGTCAGGCTAGCAAATTTGCGTTTTTATAAAGAAAGAGTACTAACATCTTCATTGTTTATCTTTGACTTAAATTGGAAAGATAACGCTTGCCATAAAAATTTAAGGTTACTAAAACTGGGTTTATTTTATTTTTTTATCGCCTGCATAGGCGACAAATCCGCCGCTTTCAAAGCCGGCTTTAAACCAAAAATCAAACCGATCGCGGCGCTAAAACCAAACCCAATAAAAATCATTCCCGGGGTAACTGTAAAATCAAGTTCAAAGCCGAATTTTTTAATAACAAGCTCGCCTGCAAAGCCAAGCAAATAACCCAGGATAACCCCTAAAATTCCACCAATAAAAGTAAGCAGTAAAGCTTCCATTAAAAACTGGGCTAAAATATCGGATTTTTTTGCTCCAATCGCCTTTCTCAAACCTATTTCAAAAGTCCGTTGAGCCACGGATACATACATTACATTGGTAATTCCCACTCCGGCCACCACCAGAGAAATCGAGGTCAATGCTAGTAGCAAAAAATTAATCCATACGAAAACTTTATCGATCATTTCAATAGCCTCGCTGATAGAGGTTACCGCAAAGTCATCCTCCTGGGGATCGTCAATGTCATGTCTTTGTCTTAATATATACTCCATTTCCCCGATATAATAATCCATCTTTTCACTATCTTTAACTTTGAAAATCACGCTTTGAATATGATCAACGCCCATAACCTTATTCTGCTGCGTCTGCAAAGGCGTAAAAACCAATTCGTCAAAATCAAAAAAACCGGTGGAACCCCTCTCCTCCAACACAGCGATCACCTTAAATCTTTTTTTGTCAATCTTAACATCCTTTCCCACAGCCTCCTGATTGGGAAACAGCTTTTCCTTTACTTTACTGCCCAAAAGTGCATATTGTTTTTGACTTTTATCCTCTTGATTAAAAAACATCCGCCCCTTTTTAATCTTAAACTGATTGTCAACTTTATCCATCTTGGAAGTTACTCCCATAATCATAATGCTTTCGTTTTTGTCTTTATTATTTATGACTCTTTGATCTATAACAGCCGCGTACCAGTCTTCAATATCTAATATTTGAGCGATTTTTTCAGCATCCTCCAATTTCAAACTGGTAACCGTGGTAAAAGAGGAAACATTTTGAGCGGAAACATGCCCGACTTTAGGAACTTTAGGTTCAATTTGAATAATATTGGTACCAAAAGACTGCACCTGATCAATAACAAAATTTTTCATCCCCTGGCCAAAAGACATAATTAAAATAGTGGCTCCAACCCCGATCACAATACCAATAAGCGACAACAGGGTTCTAAACAGATTGCCTTTTAAATTACTTATGGCTATTTTGAAGGATCTTATAAAAATTTTCATTATTCATATCTTAAAGCTTCCATTGGCGAAATTCGGGAGGCTTTTTTAGCCGGATACATACCGAAAATCACCCCCACACCAATAGAAATTAAAAAACCGACTCCAATTGAAGTAAAGGAAATATTAAACGACCAGTCATAACCCAAAGCGTTTATAATTAAATAAACAATTAAAGAAATCAGCAGTCCCAAAATTATACCTGCAACTCCGCCGATTAAAGAAACTGTTACGGATTCCACCAAAAATTGAGAGGCGATATCGATATTTCTAGCTCCCAACGCCTTTCTCAGACCCACCTCCCTGACTCTCTGACTAACCGCGATAAGCATAATATTCATAATTCCAACCCCGCCCACCAAAAGAGAAAGCGATCCGACCACCAAAAGAAAATACCGGATTACATCGGTTACATCGGTTACCAGCCCAATCACGGAAGCTTGATCGCGCAGCGAAAAATCGTCTTTGGCGGGATCTTTTATATCATGCCTTTGTCTTAATATTTGAGAGATTTTTTGTTTAGCCGGTTTTATTAAAGCCGGATCCTTGGCTTTCATTCTGATTACAAAAAGATGATCAATCCCGTAAACCAATTTTTGAGCGCTTTTAAGAGGCAAAAATACGGTTTCATCCTGACCGGAAGAGGTAAAACCTCCCGCGCTTCTGGGTTTTAAGACCCCGACTACCTCGAATTTATGATTTTTGATTTTAATTTTTCTTCCCAAGGGGTTAACATCGCCAAATAAATCTTTAGCCACAGAGCTTCCCAAAACCGCGATTTTAGATAAATTTCTTTCCTCGTTTCGATTAAAAAACCTGCCTTTTTCCACTTCTACATTTTCCACATCCTTATAACTTGCGGTAACCCCATCCACTGATACAGTTGCCTCGTTTTTTAAAAAAGTCACTGTTTTGGTTCCGATCACATAACCGGCGGCCGACTCAATCTCGGAAATACGGTTTTTATGTCTTAAAGCTTCCAAATCCTCATAAGTTAAAGTCTTAATTAAAATCCCAAAAGCTATCGGTGGTGGACCATCCTCTTGAGAATCCCCGGGAATAACCGCGATTAAATTGGAGCCTATACCTTGAATTTGATCCACAATCAATTTTTGGGCCGAACGACCAATAGCAAAAATGACCACTACTGCGGCTACTCCGATTATAATTCCAAGGATCGTTAAAAAAGACCTGAGCTTGGAGGAGAGCAGGTTTCTTATCGAAATTTTAATCGAAATTAAAAAACGCATATAAACTGCTTAAATTACTTCAAATCTCCCTTGCCATTAGCGTCAATCGATTTTTTCACCGGATAATCGTCTTGAATCTTACCGTCTATAATTTTAATTATTCTTTTGGCGTGTCGAGCCGTTTTAGTTTCATGAGTAATTAAAACCACTGTTTTGCCTTGTCTGTTTAAATCTTGCAAGATTTTCATCACCTGTTTTCCGGATTTGGAGTCAAGATTTCCGGTGGGTTCATCGGCAAAGATAATCTCTGGTTCATTAACCAACGCCCTGGCGATAGCGGCTCTTTGTTTCTCACCTCCGGAAAGCTGATTGGAAAAATAAGCGCTTCGATAATTCATAGAAACTTTTTTCAAAGCCTTTTCCACCATTTTTTCAATTTGTTTTTTATTTCTCTTTTGAGCCGAATACAAAAGAGGAAGCTCAACATTTTCAAAAACCGTTGTTCTGGAAAGAAGATTAAAGGTCTGGAAAATAAAACCCACTTCCCGATTTCGAAGTCTGGCCAATTTATCGTCGCTGAATTTTTTTGAATTCTGGCCTTTAAAATAATAATTTCCGCCGGTGGGACGATCCAGAAAGCCCAAAATCTGCATTATGGTTGATTTACCGGAACCACTGGGCCCCATAATGGTTAGGAATTCGCCTTTTTTAATTTTAAAATCCACTCCCCTAACGGCTCTGGTTTCCACTCCGCCGGTATAAAAAGTTTTTTCCAGCTTTTTAACTTCAATTAGATAGTCTTTTTTCATTTATTGATTAAAATCTCCTTAAAAATTTTCAAAGGGTGTCCGCCAATAACCGGCCCTAAACATTAATTTTATTATTCTTGAGTGGAGACTATAACTTCTTCGCCCTGACTTAAGCCTTCGATAACCTCAATCGAACCTTCATCTCCGGCCAGACCGGTTTTAATGTTCCTGGTTTCAACCCTTCCCTTGGGACCAAAAACCTTGACTGTTTCTTGTCCGGAATCTTTGATTTCCACAGCTCTTTGAGGGACTTTTAAAACCGAACTTTTCTCAGCCACTTGAATATCGATATCCGAGCTCATTCCCGGCTTTATCCTTTGATCCAGCTCTTTTAAACGAAGTTTTACTTTGTAATACACCACATCTTGAATAACTGTGGAAGCCGGATCGATTTCCACCACTTGAGCGTTAAATTTCTCAGTTAGGTCAAAAGCATCAAAAGTCAATTCGGCAGACTGCCCCACTTCAATCAAAGCAATGTCGGATTCAGCCACCTCGCTTATAATAATAAAATCTTCGCTGATTAATTCACCGAAATTCTGTTGAACCGAAGAGCTTATAATCTCCCCTTTTTCAAAATTGATTTTAGTGATTTTTCCGTTTACCGGGGCCTTTAGAGAAGCTTTCTCCAAATTGGAAAGAGCGATTTGATAGTTTTTTTTGGCTGTTTGAACATTGGAATCATAGGTCCTTTTTGTAAATTCAGACTCAGCTGTTTTTAATTTTTCCTCTTTTAGCTCTACCTCGTTGTCGGCACCGGCTTCATTTAAATCTTTTGACTCTTCGACTATCTCCAAATTTTGCTTGGCCGCTTCCTTTTGATTTTTCGCTTGAGTCAAAGTCATTTTAGCCATTTTCTTTTCCGAAGCGGAAGCCGAGGAGTTAATCACCTCATTGTAATAATCCAAAGTATCCTGATAATAATTTTTTGCCTGTTCATAAGCCTCTTTAGCGCTTTCCACCTTTTGATCCTCAACATCCTCCAATTCCTCGCGATAATCTTTAGCCCCTTCAAAAGCGGTTTGAGCTTCCCGGATCAAATCGTCATTAGCGCCGGCCTGCGCCAAAGCCTTGTCCAAAGCGGCCTTTGCCTTGTCTGCTTCAAGAGTCAGAACTTCATCTTCAATTAAAGCGATTAGCTCTCCTTGAGCCACTTTTTGACCTTTTTGAACCTTTATATTCTTTAGTCTTCCGGAGATTTCAAAATTTAACTTTACCGGTACCTGAGATTCAAGAGTGCCGGTGGTGGAAACCGTTCGCCGGATTGATCCTGACCCTGCTTTTTGAGTCAAGTATTTTTCCTCTTTGTTTTTGGTGGAAAAGAAAACTATAGCGACCACGATAAGTAAAATCAAAAAAACAGCTGAAAAACCTATTATATATTTTTTTGTTTTTTTCATTTTATTTTGCGATTTTGATTTTTTTATAATATTATGGCTAAAGCCAATCAATTCAAAAAAATTCTTGTAGTTAACACTAATGATAATATCATAAATAAATCGATGAGTGAAGCCGATCGATTAATGAATTTTTGGCTAGAGTTTATAAATTTACTCTCAAATTATGCGCTCAAAAAATCAAATTTTTGATCAAAAAAATCCAAACCTTTTCATTGAATCAAAAATCATTGCCCAGCCAATAATTGAAAAAATTCAAAAAACTTTGGAAAATGGGGGTTCCGTATTTTTAGCGGCTTCGCAAAAAGGCGTTAGTGGCGGTTATTTTTGTCAAAACTGCGGCTATATCCCCAAATGCCAGAAATGCCAAAGAATTTTTTATTTAAAATCAACCAAAACCTTAAAATGCCCTTTGTGTAATCGTCAAAAACAAGCTCCTCAAAAATGTCCCAAATGTCAAAACGCTATCACCAAAACAATCGGACTTGGGATTAAAAGAGTTTTTGAAGAAGCCAAAAAATTATTTCCGAATAAAAATACGGTTTTTTTAAATTTAAACAATCGAAAAAACTTTATCTGCCTTAAAACAGTTTCTCAAAGTTCCACTATTTTTGTAGGTTCCTTAAAAAGTCTTAGAGCCTCCAAATTTAACAAAGACTGTAAACTGGCCGTGATTTTAAACTCAGACAAAACTTTTTTTATCCCGGAATTTAACGCTAATGAACAAAAATTTCAGGAAATCCGAAGCGTTCTTTCCGAAAACTTTCCTGTTTTTATTCAAACCAAATATTGCGAAAATGAAATTTTTGATTTAGCTCTTAATCAAAACTACCCCGTCTTTTATAAAAAAGAGCTGGCTTTAAGAAAATCTCAAAAACTGCCTCCCTTTACTAAGCTAATCAAATTTAGCATTAAAGATAAAGATGTTTTGCAAGCCGAAAAAATCCTGGCCCGATTAGGGAAAAAACTTCAAGCTTTCAGTGATTTTGCTTTTTTTAGCGAGGTTTATCCCGGTTATCCGGAAAAAATCACAGATAGATATATCTTTCACTTAATAATCGGATTTAAAAATGACAGGGAAAAATTAAAAATAAAAAACAAGCAAATCTTGGAATACTGTAGGAAAAACAAAATAATTATTGATGTTGATCCGATCGGATTTTTGTAAAAATCTCTTTCCAGTTATACTTTTCAGGCATAATTTCCTTATCTGCGGGATTGTGCTTTTGTTTTTCTTTGGGTTGTTTCTTTTCCTTCATTGATTTTTCATTGCGCTGAGTTTGGTCTGGTTTAGGTTTGGATTTAGGTTTAGGAGATTCCAGAGCCTGTTTTTTGGGCTCTATCTCAAACAAGGTAAGGGTTCCGAAATTTTTATAAGATTTAACCAAAAAATATTTTTCAATGGTTTTGGGCAGATCCTTAATTCTTTTTTCCGGAGTTTTGGTGTCATCGATAAAATAATAATGGCGGTTTTGTTTATAAGGATATTCATCAATTTCCTGAGCCGGTAAATTCCGCCAGGAACGAAGTAAGTAGACAATTGAACGAATATAGTAAGGATTGGAGTAAATTTCAATCGGTTTTGGGTTTTCTTGATAATCCTTTTTAATGTAATCAACGATTTGATTGTACTGCTCAAAAGTGACATCATAATATTTTTCCAAAATAAACTCCTCGTGAAAGTTTTTTGCTTGTGATTGTTGATAGTTTTTTAAAATATTAAACCATCCAGAAATTCCAAGAATATTAATAAAAACCAGTCCCAAAAAAATTAAATATAAAAACAGATCTCCCCAAACAATTCTTTGGAATTTTTTAAAATCAATTTCAGGGATTCTCAAAATCTTTTTGAAATAAGAAAACAATTTTTGATAGTTAAATCGGGAAATCTTTTGAAAATAAACCCCGCCCAAAATAAAAGGAATGAAAACCAATCCCAGAAAATACCGCGAATCGACTTTGATTGACAAAAGCAAAAGCGAGGGCAAAAAACCAAGTTGCCAGATTAAAACAAGCAAAATAAAATTTCTCTTTTTGGAATGCTTTTTTTTCTTTAATCTTGGATATTTTTTAATTAGTTCAAAATAAGCGTAAATTATACCGGAAAAAGCGATAAAAGATAAAATCAGATTTTGAATTTCTTTAGGGTGATCCAAATTCCTTTTGATAAGACCGACGAGACCCTCGCTTCTTTTTCTTTGATCCAGCTTAATAATGAATTGTCTGGAAGTCGGGATTAAAGCATAATAACGGCATAGCTCGTGAATACCGTTTAAGCTTTTTTTATAAAAAGTATATTCCTGATTAACATTTTGCTTGTTTAGGTAAGCTTTGAAAAATTCCCTTGTGTTTCCAAAACCGGTCAAATAATCGTTTAAAATAAAAGGTGAATTTAAAAACAAAATAATCGAAATAGAAATAAGCGCCTGCTTTAGAGAAATCCGGGTTTTGGTTAGCAAGAAATAAGCCAGAACCATTACCGGCATTAAAACTAAAGTTAACCCGTGCAATTGAACCACAATACCCAAAGCGATAGAACCGGCAAGCGCCCAAAACCAGGTTCGATAGTCTGTAAATTCTTTTTGCGAATTTGATTTGTTTTTTTTAAATATATCGCGAAATTTTTTAAAGGAAATACTTTGCCGTGGATTTTTGCCGAATTGTTTTAATTTTTGCCTTAATCTTTGTTTTGTTTTTTTAATCTTAAACTCCAAATTGGTTATTCCAGAGCTTATCTTTAGCAGGCTGTAAAAAACAACTAAAACAAAAAACGGGATAATGTTGGGATTCCAGGAAAATCTGGAATATTCTATTGCATAAAGAGAAATAGAAAACAAAAAAACCAGTAAAAAAGCGATTTTTCTGGAAAAAAACTCTCTTAAAAAAAGATAAAACAAAGGAATTGTTAAAACCGAAAAAAACAAAACTCCCAAACCCAGAACCGGAGGAAAGGAGCCGAAAAGTAAACCGCAAAGATACTCCAGGTAATTATAAAAAGGACCTAATCTAAAAAAAGTTCCCCCTGCCCTGGCGCCCAGCAAAGGCAGCTCCCCGGCACCTTCCTCCAAAGCCTGTTTAACAATCAGCCAGTTTCTTGCCTGATCGATCTGAAAAAAATAATACTCAAAATATTTATAGCTTCTAAAAAGCAAGCCCAAAAAAGTTACAAAAAAAACCAACCAAAAATATTTTTTTCTTTTTGTGTATTTTTTAAATCTTTGAATCATCTTTTAACTGATGCCAATTAAAAAAAATAAAAAAGCATTGTTTAAATATTATCTAAAGTATTATCTGCGAAAAAATGATCGACTTGATCTCAGGCAATCGTTATTAATCATTAACAGATAGGACCACTTGTTTGAATTTACCTTTTAAAGCAAACCAGCTGAAGCTGAAGAAGTGACAAAATCTTCAGAGACTTGTTAATAAAATTACAAGTAAAACCATTTGATTTATAACACATTTTGTTTAAAATTAAAATATAATTTACCTAAAAATGACCGGGTTGGCGGAAAATTATTTAACTTTATATCTTGAAAGGATCAACTAACCCTTTTATAAATAATATAAAGAATAATTAATCAACTAAATAAATATAAATGAAGCATAATAAAATCTTTGAACCTTATTTTGATCAAATTCCCGAGTTTTTAAGCCCTTTGTTTGAGCAAGCCCGCCATCCCTGGCAAGTCCTGCCTTTGCTAAAAGATTTTTTAAAGGCTAACCTTAAAACCAAAAATAAAGCCCTAAAAACCGGGGATGTTTATATTGATGGAGATGTTTTTATCGACAAAGGAACCGTTATCGAACATGGCGTTATGATCAAAGGACCCTGTTATATCGGTAAAAACTGCCGAATTAGAAACAGCGCCTATATCCGCGGCGGAACTTTTATCGATGATGACTGCGTTGTTGGCCATGCCAGCGAAATAAAGCATTCTATTTTAATGAAAAAAGCTGCCTGTCCCCATTTTAACTACGCCGGAGATAGTATATTGGGAAAAAATGTCAATCTTGGAGGCGGGGCGATTTTGGCCAATTTAAAGCTAAACAAAAAAAACATTAAAATTGGCGGCGTTGACACCGGTTTAAAAAAATTCGGCTCCCTCTTAGGAGATGATAGCCAATTGGGTTGCAACACGGTTTTAAATCCGGGAACTTTATTTGAAAAAAATACCATCTATTCCGGAAAGCCCCTAAAAAGCGGTTTTTACAAAAAGGACAGCGGGTTAAAAGGTTTTCTTTAGTCGCCTCATTAATAATTCCTTATATGATTGATTTTTAAACCAAAATCTGATTTATTTATCAATAGTGCCGGTTTGGAATTTACCCCTTGAAATAATTAATACCGCTCGATTAATTAATTTTTAACCCCCTAATTGGCATTAATAAATCCGGTAAATTTAACTAATTGAAATTAATGGAAAAATTAAATACTGATTACAATTTTTCAAAAATCGAAAAACGCTGGCAAAAATTCTGGAAACAGGAAAAGTTTTTTGAATTTAAATACGACAAAAAAAAACCGCTCTACATTGTAGATACGCCCCCGCCCTATGTTTCCGCGGACCATCTTCACGCCGGTCATATTATGAGCTATGCCCAGGCCGAATTTATCGTACGCTATAAAAGAATGAAAGGCTTTAATGTTTTTTATCCCATGGGATTTGACGACAATGGTTTGCCGACCGAACGTTTTGTGGAAAAAAAATATAAAATCAATAAAGCCAAAATCACCAAACCGGAATTTGTAAAACTCTGCCTTAAAGAAACTCGAAAAGGAGCTAAAACCTATAAAAAACTATGGGATAATCTGGGAATCTCCGTGGACTGGTCCAAAACCTACAGCACCATCAGCCCGATTGCTCAAAAAGTCTCCCAATGGTCCTTGATCGATCTTTGGGAAAAAGGCGGACTTTACCAAAAACAAATGCCCATCCTCTGGTGTTCCACTTGTCGGACAGCTATCGCTCAGGCAGATTTGGAAGACAAAGAAGAAAAATCCAAACTAAACCATATCGCTTTTAAAACCAAAACCGGCGGTAAAGATTTGATAATCGCAACCACCAGACCGGAGCTGCTTGGAGCCTGTGTTGCTCTTTATGCCAACAAAAAAGATAAAAGATACAAAAATTTAATCGGAAAAAAAGCTATTGTTCCTATTTTTGGATATGAAGTGCCGATTAAACAATCGGATCAAGTTCAGGTCGATAAAGGCACCGGGCTGATGATGGTTTGTACTTGGGGAGATATCGATGATCTGGAAAAATGGCGAAACGATAAACTTACAACCAGGGCCTTAATTGAAGAAAACGGCAAATTAAACGCTTTGGGCAAAAAATATAAGGGCTTGTCAATAATGGAGGCAAGAAAAGCTATTTTGAAAGATCTGGAAAAAGCCGGGGATTTAAAAAAACAGGAAAAAATCACCCACACCTTAAATGTTCATGAAAGATGCGACACACCGATGGAATTGGTTAAAAGCAAGCAATGGTTTATTAAAATCGCCTCCAAGAAAAAAATCTGGCTGGATTTTGGCAAAAAAATAAATTGGTTTCCCAAAAGCTCAAAAAAAATCTACCGAGATTGGGTAAACTCCTTAAAATGGGACTGGTGTATTTCCAGACAAAGATTTTTCGGAGTTCCCTTTCCGATTTGGCACTGTCAAAAATGCGGTAAAAAAATTTTTGCAAAAAAAAATGAGCTACCGGTTGATCCCACCGTGGACGAGCCGCCAAATAAAAAATGCCCCGAATGCAAAAGCTCTAAAATTAAACCAGAAACGGATGTTATGGATACCTGGGCCACTTCTGCTTGCACTCCTTTTTTACTGCGAGAGTTGATGGGTAAAAAAAACAAGGAGCTTTATAAAAAAATGTTTCCGCCCGATCTTAGACCTAACGCTTTTGAGATAATCAGAACCTGGGACTTTTATTCTATAGTTAAAAGCTATTACAATCTTGGCGCTATCCCCTTCAAAAATATTATGATTTCCGGCCACGGACTTGATCAGCACGGCAGAAAATTTTCCAAAAGACTCAATAATTACAAACCTTCCGATCAACTTTTAAGCGAATACGGAGCCGATCCTATCCGCTACTGGGCCACCGGCGCCACCTTGGGTCAAAACCTTAAATTTAATGAAAAAGAAATTAAAAAAGGCCGAAAAACCGCAATAAAACTTTTAAATGCCGCTAACTTGCTTGTTTTGAATTTCAAAGGAGTCCGGCTAAAAAACCTTGCCCTTGATCATAAAATTTTAGAGCCGACCGATATCTGGATTTTAAACGAACTAAATAAATCCTTAAAAAAAGTAGAGAAAGGTTTTGAAAATTATTCTTACGCGGACTCTAAAAACGAATTGGATAATTTTTTCTGGTCCAAATTTGCCGATTATTACCTGGAATTTATTAAACATCGGTTAAATTCCCCGGATTCTTCCTCCGCTCTACCCGCTCGCCAAACTCTTTATTATGCTTATTTGGCGATTTTAAAAATGTATGCTCCAATTCTGCCGTTTATTTGCGAAGAGATCTATCAAAAAGTTTTTCGAAATTTCGAAAAAGGAAAAAGCATCCATATTGGTCAATGGCCCAAAAAAATTAAAAAACTTAAGCTAAGCAAAATTAAAGACTTTGACAAATTTTTAGCCGCTGTTGACGAAATTAGAAAATACAAAAGTGAAAATAAAATCTCCATGTCCCAAGAAATCGATCACTATAAATTAAAAACTTCGCTTGATTTAGAAAAATACAGCCGACTTATTAAAAAGATTCTCAAAATAAAAAACCTGAAATGATAACTATAAAAACCCCTCGCGAAATCGAAATCATGAGACAAGGCGGAAAAATTTTAAAACAAACCTTAAAAGAATTAAAGGCTATTATCAAACCCGGTATTTCCAGAAAAAAAATAAATCAAACCGCCGGCGAAATCTTAAAGAAAAAAAAGGCCAAACCCGCTTTTTTAAATTATCAAGGTTATCCGGCTAATTTATGTATTTTTACTAACGAGGAAGTGGAGCACGGGCTGCCGGAAAACAAAATAATTCATGATGGGGATCTGGTTACTCTGGATCTGGGCGTTAAATATAAAGGTCTGTTTACCGATGCCAGCACCACTTTTATCTGCGGAAAGAAATCCAAAGAAAAATTGAATATTATCAAAGTCTGCCGCCGGTGTTTGGATTTAGGAATAGCTCAAGCCAAAGCAGGCAAAAGAATCGGGGATATAGGTTATGCTGTTCAAAAACACGCTGAAAAAAACGGCTATTCGGTTGTTAGAAAACTGGTCGGCCACGGAGTAGGTTATGCCATTCATGAAAACCCGATCGTACCGAATTTTGGCAAAAAAGGTACGGGTCAAAAACTCAAAACAGGAATGTGTCTGGCTATTGAACCGATGATTAATCAAGGCACTCATGAAATAGATTTAAAAAAAGACGGTTGGACCTATGTAACCCGGGATGGAAAGCTTTCCTGCCACCTGGAGCACACAATCGTGGTAGGGGCCAAAAAAGCGGAAGTCTTGGCCTAAAAACAAGACCAAAAATTGACTGTTTCCAAAAACCCAATATTGATTTTTATCTTCAAATTGTTCATAATTGTAAATGGATGCGCTGATTATTTGTTTGTTCTGTTTCTAAATGGCGCCCGCCATAAATATAAGATTTTTGATTTTAGCCTTAAAACTATAAATTATGAACAACACAATAAAAACAATTTTACTTTTTGGAGCCTTTACGCTTTTGCTTTTAACTATCGGCAGATATGTGGGAGGAGTTCGGGGAATGTGGCTGATGACGGCAATCGGCGTGTTTTTTAACTTGATAATGTATTTTTTTTCCGATAAAATCGCGATCCTGTCCGCCAAAGCCAAACCCCTGGATGAAACTCAATACCCTGAAATAAAAGCCATTGTTAAAGATTTAACCCAAAAAGCCAAACTGCCTATGCCCAGATTGTTTATGAATTCCGATACCCAGCCAAACGCCTTTGCCACTGGCAGAAACCCCAAAAATTCTGCTATTATGGTTACCAAAGGATTGGCCGACAACCTGGAAGAGGGAGAGATTAAAGGAGTCTTGGCTCACGAACTGGCTCATATTAAAAACAGGGATATTTTGATTTCCACCTTGGCCGCGGTTTTTGCCTCCATTATCACTTCAGCGGCCCACACTCTTCGCTGGATGAATTTTTTCGGCCAAGGAGATTCGAATCGCAACATTTTGGCTGATATAGCGATTATGATTTTAGCGCCAATTGCGGCAATTATTATTCAGCTGGCGATTTCGCGTTCCAGAGAATATAAAGCCGACACCACCGGAGCTCAAATCGCCGGTTCTCCCACGGGATTAGCCAACGCCCTGGAAAAAATCCACAGTTTTTCCAGTCGCGATTTACGCAGCTCCCCTCAAAAAATCAACCCGGCTTTTGAAAATCTATACATAGCCAATCCCCTTGGAAGCCGAGGCTTTACCAGCTCGGTTATGAAGCTATTTTCCACTCACCCGCCAATTGAAGAGCGGGTTGCAAAGCTTCGAAACATGTAAAATTTATTTTTGAAAAATGACTAATTCATTTGAAAAGATAGCATCAACGGAAACAAAAGGAGAAACAGGTGATAGATTACCTGGTGAATTGAGTTATTGGTCAAGTTCTCTTAAAAATAATGACCAGATACCATTTGGAATTTCTCTTTTAGATAGAACAACAAAAAAATATCTAACTTTAGATTTTGACACTCTAATAGATGCTTCAAAAATTGAAAACTACACTTCATCAGGAATGGATGATATATATACTAAAAACAAAGCTCTATTTGAAATTGGTAAACTAAAAAATGAAAATATCGATCCTTATTTGCTTCATGCCTGTTATCAAATCCAAAATAAAGTTTATGAATTATTGGAACTTGACAATAAAGACGAAGGGTTAGATAACAGAGAGAAATATCTAAAAATGGAAAAACCCCTCATTTCAAAATCCAAAAAGACAGCCAAATGTACAGAAAAAGCTGCTTTAGGACAATATTTATTCTAAAAAATAGGACTTGAAACTTCTTATGTAAGTGGTTATTTCCTAGAAGAAAAAAATAAAAATGGATCTCCCCATCCACATAGTTATATTGTATTATCCGATAACAAAAACCCTGACTCAACTTACATATTTGATATATCAAATCCAATCCAAACTAGTTCCACTGTTATTATTCCCCGAATACTGAAAACAAAAATCCCTTTTACTAAAAAGACTTTATCACAACACGATGATGAAGTTTATATACCTGCAGTGAATATCGAATTTAATAAAGAAATAATCTATTACGGAATGGGGTATGATGTTTCAGGTTTCCACAACATAATTAAAAGTTAGGTCTTATTTTAAATTGTTTTTATTTTCAATCTATGCTAATTTATTCCCGTAACCGGGGACATAGCTCAGTTGGCTAGAGCGCTTCCATGGCATGGAAGAGGTCAGGGGTTCAAATCCCCTTGTCTCCACAAAAACCCATCCTATAAAACCCTCTAAAACGCGAAAAAGCTTTTTTCAAGAAAGAGAACTAAAAATGCGGATAGAACCCCTTTTAATATGATAATTGGGATTTTGGGAAAACTATCCAATACTGCAATCATAAGAAAAAATTGCTTGGAATTCAGCTTTTTTGTTTTGAAGATACTGAAATATTTAAATACTTTCGATAAAACTCTATTGTTCTTTGAAAGGCTTGAGTTGAATTCTTGCTGATATTATGATCGTCTCCCTGATATTTAAAATACTCGACTTCTTTATTTATTTTTTCAAGTTCGTTTTTAAGACTAATGGAAAGCTCTATGGGAACAGATTTATCCGCGCCAGCATGATGAATCTGAATCGGAGCCTTTATGTCTGTTAAATAAGTATAAGGATCGATTCCGTTCCAAAAATCCGGATTTTGACTGGGAAGACCGTATTTGTTAACCAAAGGATTGTCTCTTTCCTTCAAATTCAGAAAGTGAATTTTTTTATTATAAGTCTCTAACATATCCTCATAACTTCCTACCACTCCAGCCCAAAAAGAATAAGCCTTAATATCTTGGGAAATCACGGCCACCCTAAGCCCAATCTCTCCGCCATTGGAATGCCCCCAATAAACTATTTTTTCAGGATTGACTTTGGAATGATTTTTTAAATATTCAATAGCGTAAAGAGTGTCAATTAAATATTTTTCGCTATAATGAGCGCTTTTAGCTTCTCCTTGAGAATTTCCATGGCCCCTTAAATCGGGTTTAAAAGTTGCAAAACCGGCTTTGGCAAGAGTGTCCTGATAAGTTGGGTAACTGTTAATGGTTGAATAATTTTTGGGAGGAATATAGCCGTGAACAAAAATAACCGCTGGATAACCGTTTTTAGGCATCGGGGTTTTGGGAATGGTTAGCAAACCATATATCTTTAAACCTTGAGAGAAATAATAAGCCACATATCGATGATAATTTGATCCGTCTTTTAGGGTTTCTTTAATAGTCAAGTCCCCTGCCCGATACTCTCTTTGCCGTAGAGCCTCGATCTCCATTGGATGCGGCTTTTGTTCTTGCGGCTTTTTTTGATTTTTTAAAATCCCTTGAGTTTCTGGATGAAGGTTCTCTTGTTTTTGAGCTCCTATCTGTGATTGCAAAGAAATTTGCCTATCTTTTTCCTCTCCAAACTGATTTTTACCATTCCCGGCCGGATTTTGCGAACATCCCAAAATAATTGTCAAGACAAGGATAAAGGTGGTTTTTTTTATGGTTTTTGTTTAATTATTATATTTTTAATATAACATAGGGCTGGTTCTTATAAAAATTAGTCGATTATTTTTAATATCTGAATTTATTGTTATAAAGTCGAGCTGGTTATTGCTTTAAAGCTTCTAAAAAATGAAAAGGATAAAATCAAAATCGCCCGCAAAATTTAGATTTGACAAAAATGTTATTTATATATAACATTAAGTTAGAATAAAATAACAATTAATTTCAAAACTATGTTTGCAAAAAGCAAATGGTTTCAAAAAAGAAAACACGGGGGTTGGGGAATAAGCCCCAAAACCCGGCAGGGTTGGATCTATATTTTGGGCTTTATACTTGTCTTGGTTATTTTTAATATTTTGCCTTTCTGGAGCAATACCGTAAGAATAATTTTTACCATAATTTGGGCCCTGATTTTAGCGGCTGATGTTGTAAGAATTATGATTAACCTAAAAAAAGACGAGCTGGAAACAAAACAGGAAGCCCTGGCCGAAAGAAATGCCTCCTGGGGCATGGTGTTTGTTTTGACAGCAGGCATTTTGTATCAAATTATATCTAGCGGACTAAACAACAAGCTGGAAGTCGATATTTTCCCAATCATAGCCTTGCTAGCGGGCATTATTATAAAAAGCCTGTCTTATGTTTATCTGGAGAAATTAAAATAAAGATTATGGAAAACCGCATTAAAGAATTAAGGGCAAGACATAATCTGACTCAGGAGCAGCTGGCTCAAAAAGTAAATGTAAGAAGAGAAACTATTTTGTTTGTAGAAAAAGGAAAATATAACCCTTCTTTAAAATTGGCCCATAAAATCGCCAAAACTTTGAATTCAAAAATAGAGGAAGTTTTTATCCTTGAATAATCTTTTTTGAATTAAACAGCACTAACCATTAAATTGAAAATATGAGTAAAAAAAAGAAATATATCGTTCTAATCACTGCAGGTCTTATTTTAATAGCCCTGGGATTTAGCTATCAATTATTGGATCTAGCTGGAAATTTAATCAGTTTGGTTTTTATCAACTCCGGAGTTATAATAATAGTTATTGCGGTCTTAAACTTCAATCATTTGGGCGCCGGTGTTTCTCAGGACGAAATGACAAGAAAAATAAGTGCCAGAGCCTTATCTTATTCATGGCTTTTGACTTTTGCGCTGTTAAATATATTGTTTTGGGTCGATTACTTGGAGATATTAAAACTTCAAACTCAGACTTTTTTAACTATTGCCATATTTGTTATGCTTTTTTCCGCTGTAATTTTTAAAAAACTAATTTTTAATATAAGAAAATATGAGTAAAAAAATTAAAAATCAAAAACTTTTCGGCTTTTTCGGCTTCTTTGCCCTATTTGCTATTCCCGGTATTATCAAAGGCGATTGGGGTCAAGCCGTCTGGCTAGTCTGGGTGGTTTGGTTTTTGTTTTTCTTTAAAAAGGATTAAAATTCTTTCTTTCAGTAAAAAAAGAAATTCTTTTCCTACCAAATATAATCCAGAAGAATCAACCTCCTAGCTGAAACTGATAATTCTTATGAGCGCTTATCAGGTAGAACAACTAAAAGAATTTTTAAAAAAGCATGACCATGACTTTGGCTTCTAGATTAATCGGGCTTAAAATTATTATAGAAAAATCCAAAAATACGGCTTCTAAAAGCTTAAAGATTTAAAAAATCGGTTTACTGTTTTAAAGATTGGGAGAAATCTTTTCAGC
>WJJL01000050.1 GCA_014729725.1 Candidatus Moraniibacteriota bacterium
CCCACATATTTTCGGCATCAATTACATTAAAATTGCCTTTTTCCTTTAAATCGCCTATTTTTTTAATTTTATCATCCACAATTAATATATCGCCGGGATAAGATTTTTTACCGGTCCCGTCGATAATATTGGCTTTCTTGATTAAATAATTTGATCTTGACATGATGGATAACTATTTTATAGACAGCGCCAAATAACCGGATAACTGCTTTTTCTTAAAAAACCCTCTCAAATATATACCTGAAAGTTATTCATTAATTTCTACAATAAGCCGGCTTTAATTTCGTATCTGGATTGTTAATAAAGTACTGATGATTTATAGGCTGCTCTAAAGTTTCCGAATAAAAAGTAATCGCACAATTATCCTTGTGCCTATCGCCATCTGAATCAAAATTTTCTAGTCCATAACTATATTGGGGAGCTAAAGGATCTTGAATTTTATCTAAATCAATATAACCCCCATCACTCAACTCATTTTTCCAATCAGCCTCATCAGGCAATTGACCATTCTTATCCATAAACAAAGAAGCCGCCAGGGCGATTTGATTAACATCGGTCTGTCTTTTTTTATCTCTTGCGCTTTTTAAGGAGCTCATTACATTTAGAATAACAACAGTGGCCAAAAGCCCAATGATAGCAACTACAATGAGCATTTCGATCAATGTAAACCCCTTATTTTTATTTTGGTTCATTGTTTTATTTTAATTTTTAAATTTATTTTTTTATATTTGTGTATCCGGCAATGCACCTTTAAAATGGATTAAAATTTCTTGTAATTTTACAAATCGATCTTTTTAAAAAATCTCTAATTAAGGATTATGAAATCCCTGAAAAACAAATCAACTGCTTCAACTTTCAAGGGTTTCTTATCGGTTTAGATAAAGAGCCATATCCACCAGTCTTTCTGAATAACCCCATTCATTGTCATACCAGGCCACAATTTTAATCATATTTCCACCCATCACCATGGTCTGTTCCAAATCCACAATGGAAGAATGTTTGTTAGCGATATAATCGGAGGAAACCAAAGGTTTTTTTTCGCAGTCCAAAATGCCTTTGAGTTCGTTTTGGGAAGATTTTATCAAACAATCATTAACCTCTTCAACACTGCTGGCTTTTTCAACTTCCATTACCGCATCCACTACTGAAACACAAGGAGTGGGAACTCGAAAAGCCATGCCGTCAAATTTTCCTTCCAGCTCGGGAATAACCCGGGTTACCGCAATCGCGGCGCCGGTGGTGGAAGGAATAATATTTTCCGCCGCAGCTCTGGCTCTTCTCAAATCCTTGTTAGGCCCATCCACAATATTTTGAGTGGAAGTATAACTGTGAATAGTGGTCATTAGCGCCTTTTGGATTCCCAAATTATCGTTAATTACTTTAGCTACCGGGGCTAGACAGTTAGTGGTACAAGAAGCGTTGGAAATTATCAAATCATTTTCCCGGTCATAAGTTTCCTCATTGCAACCCAGACAGAAAATCTTAATATCATCTTTGGGAGGAGCTGACATAATTACCTTTTTAGCTCCGGATTGTAAATGCGGCTCAACTTTTTCTCTTGTTTTAAAAATCCCGGTACATTCCAAAACCACATCCACCTCATATTGCTCCCACGGAAGCTTTCCGGGGTCGGGCTCCTCGAAAACCGGAATTCTTTTCCCGTCAATGGTAAGTCCTTGATCATCAAATTCAACTGTTTTTTCATATCTTCCATAAACCGTATCAAAGCTTAACAGATGAGCCAATGTTTCGTTATCGGTTAAATCGTTGATTGCAACAATCTCTATATCCTGTCTTTCAAAAGCGATTTTAAAGGCGGCTCTGCCTATTCGCCCAAAGCCGTTAATGGCAATTTTTGTCATAATAATTGATTTAATTTTTAGAAATTTTTTAAAATATTTAAAAAAACAAAAAACTGATTGAATTTTTTATCCTTATTTTTTAAACCGATTGATTAATTTAATTTTACAAAGATAGTATCCTTTTTTAAAAAAATCATTAAAAATCACTGCCTTAAACCAATATAGTTAACTTTATTTTCTTTAATGTTATCATCAATCAAATCATTGTAAAGAGCCTCAATTTCTTTTTCAAAAATATCTCTTCCGCCCAAACCGAATACACAGCTTTGAATTTTAGGTCTTTTTTTCATTCCAAATAAAGCATTTTTTACCTCTTTTACCAAAGGCGCATCAGATCCAAATGATAAAGCTCTGTCCAAAACAGCTATGGATTTCAAATTTTTAACGATTTTAACCAATTCTTTTTGCGGAAAGGGCAGAAAAAGCCTGGGTTTTATTACTCCCACTTTGAAATTTTTTTTACGAAGTTTTTGACAAACCGCCTTAGCGGTACCGGCGGTGGAATTTAAAACAATAATCGCCGTTTGAGCATCTTCCATAAAATAAGTTTCCAGTTTTGGATAGCTTCTTTTAGTGTAAGCTCGAAGCATCTTTTCAACATCATCGTAAATTTCATCAACCTTTTCCATAGCCTTAACCTGTTGTCTTTTGGTTTCAAAATAATAATCGGTTAATTGAAGAGCTCCCACTGTTATGGGATTTTGAACATCCAATAAAGAATGGGCGGGAGAATAATCACCAATAAATTCCCGCGCGGATTCATCAGCTAAAAGCTCCACATTTTCCATACAATGAGAAGTGATAAATCCGTCCTGCATTACCATACCTGGCAGCATTACTTTTTCCGCCAGTTTTAAAGCTAAAAAATTGTGATCATAAGCTTCTTGCGCGGTTTCACTGTAAATTTGAATCCAGCCGCTATCTCTTACCCCCATTGAATCGGAATGATCGCAATGGATATTAATCGGCGCCGACAAAGCCCTGTTGGCAATATTGGCCACAATAGGCAGCCGCAATCCCGAAGCCACTCCCAAAATTTCATACATTAAAGCCAATCCCGCTGAAGCCGAAGCTGTCATGGATCTAACACCGGCGGCTTGAGCCCCTACCGCGGCGCTTAAAGCCGAATGCTCACTTTCCACATGAATAATCTGACCGTTAACCTTACCATCGGCCGCAAATTTAGAAAAAGTCTCAATTATAGGGGTTTGAGGAGTAATGGGGTAAACGGCAACCACACAGGGATCGATTTGTCTCATAGCATGAGCCGCCGCTTCAGCTCCGATTAAAGCATGATATTTATTCATTTTGTTTTATTAATTTAATGGAAAAATATTACTTTATTTTCCAAACCTGCGTTTTCTTCTTTGGTAATCAAAAATAGCTTTTTCCAGTTCTTGTTCATCAAAATCCGGCCAGGCCTTATTGGAAAAATAAAGTTGAGCGTCCTTAATATCCCACATCATAAAACCGTTTGATAAATGAGGATCGTTTCCGGAACCGGATCTTACCAGTAAATCAACATAAGGTAAATCTTTAGTATATAAATAATTTTTAATTACAGCAGAGTTCACTGATTTTATAATACCTTTTTTATAATCGATTGCAATATTTTGCAAAGCTCTTTTCATTTCCTTATCGCCGCTATAAGCCAACAAAAAGGTTACAAAATAATTGTCATAATTCTTAGTTTTTTCAATCGCTTTTTTGATAGTCTTTTTCAAAGAAGCTGGGAAAATTTTTCCCCAATCGCCTAAAACATTTATGCGCATTCTGTTTTCCTCTACCTCCTTGGACTGAATAATCTTTTCAAAATATTTCTTATAAATTCTTAGCAAATGCTCTTTTTCCTGAATTGGTCTTTTATCAAGATTATCCCTGGAAGATCCCCAAAAAGTCAAATATTTTATGTTAAATTTTTTTAAAGCTTTCAAAATTCTTTCTAAATTTTTCGCTCCCCGCTCATGACCCTCCCAGGGTTTTAGGTTTCTTTCTTTAGCCCACCTTCTATTGGCATCGGGGATTATGGCAATATGATTTAAACGCTTCATTAATTTTGGTTATTGACTAAATAAACTCTTGACTTAAAAACATCAACTTAATCGGTTGTTTCAAAAAATTAAATAATATGTTAATAATATAATTATTAAATTTATAGAAATCAAATTAAAAAATAAAAATCTTGAAATAAGTAAATTTAAATTACTTTTAATTACGAAATAACTGTGAAATCAAATCTTAAACCAACCTATTTTAAGTTATCAAAAAATACTGAATCAAGAAAATATTTAACATAAAAAAACAATTGCAGATTTCAGCTTTGAACCCAAAACAATAATTAGCTAAACAATTAATAAATAAAAAAAATGGAAAAAAACAATCTTTCCAAAACATCAAAAAAATCCAGCTGGAAAACAAAAATCATTATCCTGGAAACTCTTATTATTATTGCCCTGGTCGCGGCTGGATTCGGGGCTTATACCTATTTTGGTCAAAAGATAAAAGATTCCGTAAAAATGCAAGCTCAAAAAGAAAAATTGGAGAAAGAAAAAGCCAGATGCTCCGCTATTTTGGCAAAACAAAGCGGAAGTTTCAAAGACTATGAATATTGCACTCAACTGATCAATACTTTTGGTCAAGATTAAATTTTTTAGCAAAAATATTGCTTTTTATAAAAAAATCAATTAAAGCTGTTTGATTTAAGTTGCAGTATTTATCTTTTATATAAATCCACCACTTCAACAATTCTTTTGTTCAAATCTCTATGATGTTTAAAAAAAATATCAATTCTTTGTTGGGGTAAAATCTCCTCGATTTTATCAGCCCATTCGATCACCATTAAATTCTCACTGTCATTAACCCATTCCTTAAAGCCCAGATCAACAATTTCCCGGCTATTGTTCAACCTGTAACAGTCGATATGATAAAAATATTTGGGAAATTTTTTTTTACTTTTCAATATTTCGTAAACTTTTAAAATATTAAATGTAGGGCTTATAATATTTTTTTTTATCCCCAAATGAAATGCTAAAAATTTAGCAAAAGTGGTTTTACCGGCTCCCAATTGACCAAATAAACAAAACATATTTTTTTTATCAATTTCAGCTAAAAAATTTTTTGAAAAATTCTCCATTTCTTCAAGGTTTTTGACTATTGACATATTTTTTTTAATTAAATAGTTTGTTTTATTTAAAAATAGAATCCTTTGAAAAGCCAATCAAAATCTAATTTTGAATATAAGCGATTCTTTGTTAAATTACCCTGATAACAAAAAATAAAAACAATCGGCTATATTTTTAAAAAGTAAAAACAAAATTTTAAAAAACATTTAATTTAAAATAAATTCAATTAATACAAAATGCAAGAAGGTAAAGAAAAATTATTTGAACAACTAAATCTTAAAAAAAATATTTTGATTGTTATTCCTGATAATTCTGATAAAGAAATTACTTGCGCGGCACTGGCTTTTTACAATTTCTTAAAATCGGTTAATAAAAACACCACTATTTTTTCAATCAAGCCACCTGATCCCTCTCTTAACTTTTTGGAGGGTTTTGGTTTTATTAAAAGAAACTCAAAATCAATAAGTGACTTTACCATTTCCATTAAAACCAGCGGCTCCGGTCAAATTAAAGATATCAAATATGAAAAAATTAACAATATTTTTAACATTTATCTGGATATCTCGCGCCAAAATCCTCTAAATGCTCAAAATATTGAAATTATTCCTTCAAATAAAGCTTACGATTTAATAATAGTTCCCGGCTCTCCTGATCTAAACAGCGTAGGTAGATTTTTCCAACAAAACAGTCAATTGTTTTTTAACACCCCGATTGTCAACCTGGACTATCATATTTCCAATGAAGGGTACGGTCAGATCAATATTGTGGATTTTAAAGTTTCCGGAGTAAGCGAACTTATTTTCAATCTATTGGAAACAAAAGATTTCACTTTAAACAACCAAATCGCCGATTGTCTTTATACCGGCCTTTTAGAGGCAACCCAAAGCTTCCAAAGCCCCAAGACCACCCCTAAAACCCTAAACATAGCGGCTAAATTAATAGATTCCGGAGCCGATCACAAAAATATAGTAAAAAATCTGTACAAAACCCATGATATTAATACTATAAAACTCTGGGGGGAGCTTATGTCTAAAATGGATTACAAGCCGGAAATTCACCTGTGTTGGACTAAAATTTATCAAGAAAAGCTTAAATCCTTTAAGGCCAATACTCAAACAATTAGGACAATTTTTAATAAAATCAGGAATGTCTACAGTAAAACCGATATCCTGTTAATTTTATGGCAAACCAAACAAGATACCACTCGCGGTCTTATTCAAAATTCCAATCAAGAACAGTTAAAGGAATTAACTAATGGAATTGAATGGGGTAAAGCGGTTATTTTTGAATTTAACCAAAAAATGGAAAAAACCGAAGAAAAACTTCTTAAAATTTTAAATAAACAGTTAAGAGAGTTTTAGGTTAATATTTCTCGCACAACAACTGATAGTATTCTTTGGGATGAGAGCAGGAAGGACATTCTACGGGCGCTTTAAAACCTGTGTGAATATAACCGCATTTTCGACAGACCCAGTCTTGCTCCTGCTCTTTTTCAAATACGCTCTTATTTTCCACTTGGGTTAAAAGTTTTTTATAGCGGGCTTCGTGATGTTCTTCAGCTTTGCCGATGGCTGTCAGCCTCTCTGAGACCTCTTCCAAACCTTCCTCTTGAGCTGTTTTGGCAAATTCCGGGTACATGGTTTTGTTTTCATAACTTTCCCCATTAATAGCTGCCATTAAATTTTCCGCAGTGCCTGCCAAAACCGTGGGGACATCGGCCTGAATTTTTAAATCATCGCCTCTTTTGAATTCGCTTTCCTTTTTCCCCAAAAGATCATTGATCATTCTCATTATCCATTTCGCATGCTCTCTTTCATGGTCAGCGGTTTCCAAAAATAATTCCGCAATTTGTTCATAACCTTCCTTTTTAGCAATTTTAGCATAAAGAGTATAACGATTTCGGGCTTGAGATTCACCCACAAAAGCTTTGGCTAAATTGTTTAGTGTTTTTTTCATATTTTTAACTTATTAATAAAAATTATTCCTTTATAAACCTTTAAAAAAATCCTGGCTTTAAATTGATGGCTGGTATTTTGTTTGTTTTGTTCTTGAAATAAAGGGTAAATTCCAGACAAAATAACCCTGCTTATTAATATTAAAGTCAATTAAATTTATTTTTTTAAAGTTTTTTGATCTTCAAGATAATTAAGAATTATTTTACAATTTTTAACTTGAGACTGGATTTGAATGTTTTTTTTATCTTCAGGCTCCAAAGTAACGGATTTTTTAATTAAAAAACCATCATCTCCCTGAATTTTATAATCAAATTCAACAGCTTTACCTAAGTAATTTTCAATAACAAAATCACAGTTTTCTTTGTTGGGCTGTTGAAAATAGAAGGCCACCCATTCTTTGTTGTAGCTTTTATCCGCGTGCTTTTCTTCAAAATAAAAAAGATAAAAACCGGCAAAAAACAGTAAAACCAAAAAAATAATCAAAAACTTAAACTCATATTTTTTTCTATGCTTTGACATAAATTAATTATTCAAAAACAATATCTTCGCTGGCTTCAAGCTCTTCTCCGTATTCTTCTAAGATTTCCTTTTCCATTTGTTCCTCCAATCTTCTTTTGGCTTCAAGTTGTCCCACTCTTTTTTGAAGATCGTTAACCACATCTTTTATTTCATTAATTTGACCCTGCAAATCCTCGTTGTTTCCTTTTTGTAATTCGTTGACTTTTATTTCTTTTTCAATTTGTCTTAAACTTTCTTCATAATCATCTGAATAAAATTCCGAGGCGGGAGAGTTGTCGGAAGTTTCGGTTTTAGGAGATCTTTTTTTGAAAAAAAGCACCAAAACTACAATAATTATAAAAATCACCCCCATAATAATCAGCGGTCGCAAAATGCTGGCTTGTTTTTCAATTTCTTTAATTTTTGCATTGGTTTTTTTGCTTGTTTTTGCTTCTTCTTTGCTTGAAGAAGAATCCTTTTTTTCGTTCATTTTAATTATTTAAATTTTAGTTATTTAAATTATGAAATAAATTGGTTTTTATAAAAAAAATAAATCCACAAAGACTGCCATTAGTTGATTTTTGCTTTAAATAAGTATATCGACCTTCATAAAAACCATCACCCCCTATCCGTAAATAATATAAATCTTTAAAATAAAATCAACTCCTGATTTTAAAAAAATCCTTGTATCAAGTTCCAATATCCTGTTATTATTTCTTCACTATAAAGCCAAACTGTATAAGTTGCAATACACAAATAAGGGCCGAAAGGTACAGCCGATTTCAGGGATTTTTTCTTGCTTAAAAGAAAAATAATTGATACCAAAGCTCCGATTAAATAAGCTAAGAATAAAGCCATTATGGTACTTAATTGTAACAAAAATCCCATGAAAATTGCAAATTTTACATCTCCAAAACCAATCCCCTCGCCTTTGGTGATAATAAACAAAATTAAAAAAAACCCACTGGCCAGAATTGCTCCCAACAGTCCCGTAACCAGGCTTGATTGATTTAGTTGCTCAATATTTGACCAGTTACTCAAGTCAGTGATCAAAAGATTTAAAAAGGTTAAAAAAACCCCAAAAATCACAAAAGAGTTGGGTATAATGAAATATTTCAAATCATAAATAAAGGTAGCCGTCAAAATTCCAACAACCCCCAAAAGAAAAATCAGCAAATACAAAAAACCGGCTAATTTTAAAATACTAAAATCAAAAATTAAATCAAAAATTAATAAAAATCCATCAAATTTAAAAAAGGTAAAGCTAAAAATCAAAGCTGTGGCAAGTTCGATCAGGGGATATTGAATACTAATGGGTTCACGACAATGTCTGCACTTAGCCCTCAGAAAGATATAGCTTATCAAAGGCAGATTATCATACCAGTAAATCTTTTTTTGGCATTTAGCACACTTGGAGCGAGTAAAGAAAATTGATTCTTCAGTTTTTGTTCGATAAATTACCACATTTAAAAAAGACCCCAACGCTAATCCCAACAAAAAAATGATTAAAAAAAACATAACGAAAAGTGCTAATTAGTTATTTTAATTGGAGTGAATTGAATGATTTGAGCCATTAATGAATTGCTTTTGTTGATAATCAAATTACCGCCAATTAAGGGATCTCTGAAAAACAAGAGATAGGAAGAAATTTTTTATTTTTCAATATTTTCATCGCTAGGCTGCACTTCTGCACCAGTATAATCCACTCCTGTATCATAAGTTAATGCGGTGGTTGCCTTTATTGATTCAAGATTATACTCTTTTTGCGTAAAAACATCCTTTGCATAAAAAAAAGACTTGCCGATTAAATCTAATTCTTCATACAAATGATGTTGCTGAGGGGTAAGTGCAACTTGAAATATAACTTCTTTGACATCAAGCTGAGTACCCACGAAAGCAGATAGATTCCCTATTTCCCAGACTATTTCGTTAGTTCTTTCGTTAAATTTCAGATTATCCTGACTATCATAAGGGAAAACCACATCCTCCCATTCCATATATTCCGGTAAGGTGGTTTTTACATAAACTCCTTCCAAGTCATTATTGACATTGGTAATTATCCAATGAATGGTATAGGTGGTTTCCTTACCTACTTTTGGAGGCACCGGCCCGTTGTTGGGAATAACATTATCATTATAAAAGGCCTTGGTTTCAAAGATTACTTTGCTGTTGACTTTAATCACTTTTCTGTTGGAGGAAATGAGTTTATTTATACCAACCGGAGTTGGAACATCCGGACTATCTATCTGAGCGATCGAAACTATCTCGAAATTCTTATCCTCAAAATTTTTTGAAGGCACCATGGAGCTGGCACGCAATCTGAAAGTGAGGGTTCCCCTCTCTTGAGGCTCTAAAACCTTTAATTCTTGATTATTGCCAGCCCGCCAAATAATTTTAGAACGATTTTGATCAAGCTGGCCTCCATTAAAAATCTGTAGTGAACCATAGTCGATAACCCTACCTTTTAAATCAACCGTGACCACAGCTTCAGTCATAGGAATATCGCTGGAATTATAATAATCTATCTTTACCTCAACCGGAGAACCGGGGTCAACATTTTGATCGGAAAGCCGCTGATCAATAATGAGGGGAGAAGTTACAATATCGGTAACAGTTTCCTCTTGCGCCAATATTTGAAATTCCTCTCCCTGCGGAATTCCGATTTTGGCGACAGCTTTTTTACTGTGAGCCGAAGAACCTTGAATAATCCCCTTTATACTTACTTCATAAACTTCTTTGGGTATTAAAGTCGGCAACTTGAAAACATTATTTTGATCATTCATGGGGTTAACGGTGGAGCTGGAAAAACTAAAACTATCGGGGTAGGTAATTCTAATTTCAGCCCCATCAATATTGGTTTTAGTATTATTTTTAATCTTTAAAAAATATTCGATTAAATCACCGGAGGCTCCCTGTCTGGTGGATTCAAAATCAAGATCAACCTTGGAAGCCGAAACAGTAATCCCCTTTTGGATTTTTTGGGAATACTGTTCTTTTCCGTTTCTTATTTCATAAACTAATTGAGAGTTAATATAATTAGTGGTTTTTTCCTTTTCGATGATTTTGGCCTCAAATTTAATAGAACCGTTTTCATTAGCGTTTAAACCCTCCAAATCAAAATTAATGTAGTCTGTTCCAATATCCTGAGGGTCTTTGTCGACTTTTAAAATTTCCATACTATCTTTAAAATCAACTTTTAATATTGGATTTTCCAGACTAATTTGATTGTTGTTATGATATAAAATATTAAAAGTAAAGGTTTCTCCTGATTCCACATTGGGAATAGCGTCAATCTCCAAAATCACATTTTCCTGGGAAAATTTGCTTTCCTGATAAATAAAATAAGCATAACCCAAACCCAAAAAAATAATCAGGATTAAAATTCCAATTATGGACATGATGATTCTTCTTTTTTGTTTTCGGGTAATTTCCTGACCCTTTTTCATACGCATCTTTTCGAGCAGCTCCTGTTTGTCTAAATTAATATCCTTGCTTGGACGAGGATCGATCTGGCTTCTGTCTCTGGGTCTGCTTCTGACTGAACCCTGTTTGGAATAAATCTCTTTCCTTAATTTGTCTATTTCTTTCATTTTTATTGATTTTTCTTTTTTTATAACTGATTATCAAATATTTTTATGGATACTGTTATTTACTTGGAATTTTCTTAAAATAAGGATAAAAAACAATCACTCCTCTTATATCTTACTAAAACTTTAACTTTAAAAAAGCTTAGCGATAATCTATATCCGGCTGGGTGATTTTATCTTTTTTGGTTTTTAAATCAAAGGCGCTTTTAGCCGCAATAGCCCCATCACTGACCGCTGTTACAACCTGCCGGAAATCATCTTTTCTGTCGGTTATGTCTCCTGCCGCTAAAACCCCCGGGATATTGGTTTTTTTATTAGCGTCCACTTTGATAAACCCTTTTTTGCTTAACTCAAGACCTAACTGAACTGCCATTTCCTTTATCGGCAAATGTCCGATTTCAATAAAGACCCCATCAAGCGTCAATTCTTTCTTTCCATTGAATTCCTTGTCCAGCTCCACTCCTTTGACCACATTTTCCCCTTTTATCTCGGTAATATTGGTATTAAAAATCACTTTTACTTTATCGTTATCCACAGCTCTCTTATTCCAGGTCGGTTCTCCTCTTAATCGATCTTTTCTATAAATAAGATAAACTTTTCGAGCGTATTGGCTTAAATGAACCGCCGACATAGTAGCGGCGTTGGCTCCGCCAATAACAGCCACGGTTTTGTCCTTGAAAAAAGCGGCGTCGCAGGTTGAACAATAACTTACCCCTTTTCCCAATAATTTTTTTTCTCCTTGAATCCCCAAAACCCTCCTTTTCATTCCACTGGCAATAATAATACTATGAGCCTGAAAAACATGCTCCTCTTTGGTTAAGCCTGTGGTAATTTTAAAAATCCCCTTCTCGGTTCTTTGAATCCGCTTAACACTGGAAAAAACGAATTGAGCGGATAAACTTTTAGCCTGTTCCAGCATTTTATTGGCCAATTCCATCCCGCTGATACTTTCAAAACCGGGATAATTTTCAATTCTATGAGCATCCGACATTGTGCCTCCCAGTTTTTCACCTATTACCAAAGCGCTTAAAAAATACCTGGAAGCGTAAATAGCCGCTGTTAAACCGGCTGGACCGGCTCCAATTATTATTGTGTCGTAAATCATTATAAATTTTCTTCAATTTTATCAATCATGGTTTCCTTGTCATGAGCGCCCACAATTCTTTCGGTTTCCTCCCCGTCTTTATAAAATATAAGGGTGGGAATCGACATTACCTGAAAGTTCTGCGCCGTATTGGGATTTTCATCTATGTTAAGCTTTTTAATTTTAATTTTATCTTTGTATTTATCCGCCAGCTCTTCAATAATTGGGCTCATCATTTGACAGGGGCCGCACCAAGGCGCCCAAAAATCAACCAAAGCTGCTCCTTTATGATTTTTTATTTCTGATTCAAAATTTGAATCATTGACTTCAAGTTCCTTACTCATAATAAATATTTAATAATTATTCTGAATTACAAAATCAAATTTTTTCTTAAAACAATATCCGGGATAATTGGATAATTCAATTTCGTAATTCAAATAATTGGACTTTTATTGATTTTTTAAACAGAATCTTTAAAGCTCTTTTTGTAAAATCAATTTACAGATCTAATCAATAAAATTAAAGCCAAATAGCTAGTCAAAAAGCAAGATGAATCAATTTAAAACGCCTTTAAACCCTTGTCGATTAGCTTTGACATTTAGGACAATAAAAAGTACTTCTTTGCGCCTGCTTTTTCTTGATTATTATATTACCACATTGTTTACATTCTTTACCAGCCCTTTGATAAACTTGTAAAAAATCTCCAAAACTTCCTTTTTGACCCCTTACATCCCTAAAATCACTAACCGATGTTCCTCTTTGCTGAATCGCTTTTTTTAATATTTTTTGAGTGGACAAAAAAATCCGCGCAAGTCTTTTTTTACTTAAATCATTCGTCTTGGCAAAAGGGTTTACTTTGGCGTCAAATAATATTTCACTGGCATAAATATTACCGATCCCACCAATCAAAGCCTGATCCATTAAAGCCGTTTTAATCGGTTTTTTTACATTTTTAAAAACCTCGATAAATTCTTTTTGGCTCATTAAAAGCGGGTCTTTGCCTATCGGGTCCAAACCGAATTTTTGCCGGTTTTTTAAAATTGTTTGAATTTTCTTATAAAAAATTTTAATTCTGGCAAACTTTCTTAAATCCGATAATTTTAACCGGGAGCCATCGCTAAAATAAATTATCAGGTGAATATAATGATTATATTTGTCCTGTTCAATTTCTTTAATCCTCTGGCGACTAATATCTTTAGCAAAATAAATTAAATGACCGGTCATTTTTAAATGCAACCATAAAGTTTTCTTTCCTGAAAGTTCAATAAAAATATTCTTACCTGTTCTTTTTATATCGATAATTTCTTCATTGATCACAAAATCCTTAAACTCTTTAAAATCAGCGTTTGAAATCATTTTCTTATTGTCCGACCATACTTTGCTTATCTTTTTTGCTTTTATATTTTTTTTAAGCTGACGCTTAACCGTTTCTACTTCCGGTAATTCCGGCATAAATTAAAAATTTAATAATTGGTTAATTTGAATTACGAAATAATTTATTTTCAGCTTTTCCTTATCAATCAGTTTTGCTAATTAATAAATCATTTTAAAAACTTTATAAAAATTTCATTTTTTCTTTAATTAAATTTAATAATTATATTCTAAACTATTTTGTTTAAAATTTTCAAATTTTTGGAAACCTATTCCTAAAATAGCTAAAAATTAATTTTAAAAAAAATGAAAATAATAATTATCGAAGATCAAGAGGATTTTGCCTCTTACATCAAAAAAGGATTAACAGAGAAAGGCTATGTAATCGACTGGGAACCAAACGGCGAAAAAGCTTTTTGGAAAGTGCGTTTTAGCCGATACGATATGATTTTACTTGATATTCGTATTCCGGAAAAAAACGGTTTGGAAATTCTCTCAGATCTAAGAAAAATGCAAAATCATGTGCCTATAATCATTTTTAGCGCTGAAAAGGAATTGGATATAAAATTAAAATCCTTTAATTTGGGAGTGGACGATTACATAACCAAACCTTTTTCGATCGATGAATTAAGCGCCAGAATTCAAGCCATCCTCAAAAGAGGAAAAAAGATCAAAAACAACTTGATAAACATTAGCAGTTTTGCTATTGATAACGCCAACTTTAAAGTAACTAAAAAGGGCCGGGAAATTAAACTTAGAAGAAAAGAGTTTGATCTGTTTTGCTACTTTGCCCAAAATCCGCACACCGTAATAACCAGAAGCCAGATTTTGGAAAAAGTCTGGGATATGAATGCGGATCCTTTCACCAATACCGTGGATGTTCATATAAAAAGCTTGAGAAAAAAATTAGGAGACACTAAAGGCCGATTTATCAAAACTATTTACGGCCGAGGTTACCAGCTTGTGGAAAAAAACATTTAATAGCATAATAAAACTGTTATTAAATTATAAAATAGATGCCTCCAATAGATAAAAAAACAAAATTAAAGGTTTACAAGCTTCTTCCTAAAATTCCAAAAGGTAAAGTTTCCACTTACAAAGCGCTGACCAAAGCTGTTAATCTAAATCCCAGGGTAATCGGTATGATCTTAAATAGAAATCAAAAACCTCAAAAATATCCTTGTTACAAAATAATTAAAAACAACGGCGGTCTTGGAGGGTATGGCGGCGGAATCAAGAAAAAAAATAAGCTTTTGAAAAATGACGGGGTTGTGATAAAAAATAATAAAATAGCAGAAAAATTTATTGTAAGGGATTTTTAGATATTGTATTTTAAAATTTTTTTGATATACTTTTAGCTATGATCAAATTGACAGGCTGTTTTTAGTTTTGCTTGAAAATAAAATTATTCCCGGGTGGCGCAGCGGTAGCGCAGTTGGCTGTTAACCAATTGGTCGTCGGTTCGAATCCGACCCCGGGAGCCAAATTGTATGTTCGGCGTTTGTTGCCAAAAATATAAAAAAACTTAGAAAAGACAAAGGGTTGTCTCAAGATAAGCTATCAAGATTAGCAGATGTGGCTCACGCCACAATTATTAAAATTGAATCTGGCGGAATTAAAAGCCCGACGATCGACACTGTTCAAAAAATTGCCAATGCTTTAGGTGTTACTTTGGACACTTTGATGAAAAAATAATCATGCCAATTTTTAATGATTTAAATTTAGATAAATGGAAAGAATCAGAAATTTGGACTGATAGCCTTTGGATAATTCCTGAAAGAGATAAAACTGGAAAGCACAACGGCTTTTATCATGGTAATTTTATCCCTCAAATTCCTCATCAATTAATTTTGAGATATACAAAGAAAAACGATGTTGTGTTTGATCCATTTTTGGGAAGCGGAACAACCGCTTATGAAGCAGAGAATTTAAACAGAAGTTTTATTGGTGTTGATATACAGAAAAAACTTGTTGATTATGTTAGTAAAAACATTGAGCCAAAAAATAATTTTTCTGAATTGATTGTTGGCGACAGTGCAAAACTGGAAACCTTTGAAAAAACAAAAGAGATTTTGAAAAATCACAAAAAGAAAAATGTTCAATTAGCAATTTTGCATCCACCTTATGCCGATATTATAAAGTTTAGCGATTTGAAAGATGATTTATCAAATGCAAAATCTCTAAAAGAGTTTTTGGGTAAATTTGCGGAAGTATTGAAAAATACAATAGATATTTTAGACAAAAACAGATATTTAGCGATTGTCATTGGTGATAAATATTCAGCTGGGCAATGGATTCCTTTGGGGTTCTACTGTATGAATGAAGCACAAAAATTAGGACTGATCTTGAAAAGCGTTATAATAAAAAATATGGCAGGAAATCGCGCCAAACAAAATAAAGAAGCGATTTGGCGGTATAGGGCGCTTTCAAGTGATTATTGTATCTTTAAACACGAATATATTTTAATTTTCAAAAAATGATATGGAATACATAAAGTCAAAACTCTCAGATGATTTGGCAAGAAAAATTATCGGCAACCAAGAAAAAGCAACGGAATATTTATTGCGCTTAAATGATATCAAGCCAATATCGTCTTTAAAATTCAAAACAATTAGCCGAGGTAAAAATGCAGGCAAAAAAGTTATAGATCTAAGCACTAAAGAACTTTGGAAAGCCGTTGTTGATAGTTGGGATTATGAGATCAGTAAAAAAATCATTAGAGATATTTTTAAGGAAACAGATAAATATAAAAGCGGAAAGGAAGCGGACAACGCAATGGAAGTGCTTATAAAAGAATGGCAATCCCTTAAACTTGGGGATATTGCCTGGCCTTTTTCGCAGGGCGCTTTTGATGAATTTGTTCAAAGAGTAAATTCTGAAAAAGAAAATGGTTTTGTTAAAGACGATAAGGTGAAAGTCGCGGCGGTAAAATATAGAAGAATAAAAGAAATTAACACCGTTAGAAATGATTTTATAGAAACTTTAATTTTTGAAAAAAATAATAATATTTTACCAACATTAAATCATCGACGGGGTGTTGATTTCTTTATAAATGGAATTTCTTTTGACCAAAAAGTTGCAAAAAGTCCAACAAACGAATTCAAAAGACATTTTAAGGATGATTGGCGAGAAGAAGCAATTAAAAAGCCCGCGCTTGTTGCGGAATATCTTTATAAATATCAAGACGAGGGCAGATTTGGAGCCGACCCAAGATTATTGGTTGTTTATATTGATGAAGATGTTTCAATCGATAAAATTAGAGAAATTATAAATAATACTGATTTAAATAATCCTATTGAGGTAAACTTCACCTATAAACACAAGGTTCAAGGTGAAAAAAATTATAAAGTTCCTTGTTTTGTAATTTTATTGCATAACTAAAACTATGAATTATATCGGTAGTAAATTATCATTATTGGAATTTTTGGAAGAATCAATAAACAAAGTGGTTGATAAAGACTGCAATACTTTTTGCGATCTATTTGCTGGAACCGGAATTGTTGGAACTTATTTTAAAAAGAAAGGATATAAGGTTATTGCAAATGATATTCAATATTACAGCTATATTTTGAATAGACATTATATCGGCAACCATAAAGAATTAAATTTTGCCAAATTGACAAAAGAAATCCCAGAGCTAAAAGAAATTGAAATTAAAAAAAGAAAAGATTTTGTTTGTGATTATCTTTCCAATTTGAAAGGAATAAAAGGATTTATATATAAAAACTATTGTCTTGGTGGCACAAAAGATAAAAAAGAACCGCGACAGTATTTTTCCGATGAAAACGGAATGGGTTGCGACGCTATCCGCCAAAAAATTGAAAATTGGAAAGAGCAAAATTTAATTTCCGATGATGAATATTATTTTTTGATTACCACATTGGTTGAATCTATTGATAAATATGCAAACACCGCTTCTGTTTATGGCGCTTTTTTGAAAAAATTAAAAAAGACCGCTCAAAATAGTTTAATTTTAAAACCGGCAGAGCTAATTATAAACGATCAAAACCATGAAGTTTTTAACGATGACATAAACGAAGTTGCGGAAAAAGTTAATGGCGATATTTTATATTTAGATCCGCCTTATAATCATCGCCAATACGCAACAAACTACCACCTTTTGGAAACAATCGCTAAATACGATAATCCAAAAATTCACGGAAAAACTGGTTTGCGCGAATATGGCGAACAAAAATCTCTTTATTGCTCAAGAACGCAAGTCAAAAAAGCTTTCGAAGATTTAATTTTGAAAGCAAAGGTAAAATATATCTTTTTGAGCTATAACAATGAGGGTTTAATGAGTTTGGACGATATAAAGGAAATAATGAGCCTGCGGGGCAAATATGGGCATTTTACGAAAGAATATAATCGGTTTAAAGC
>WJJL01000051.1 GCA_014729725.1 Candidatus Moraniibacteriota bacterium
AAAGATTATTGCCATGGCGGAGAGCCCTTCTTACAACAATAATGAATTCAATAAAGTAGAGGATCCTGCTATTTTTAAAAATAATTGCATTTCCAGTCAATATGAGCCGGGTTCGGTTTTTAAGCCAATAACCGCCTCCATTCCCTTGGATTTAGATGTAGTTAATCCTGATTCCACCTATATTGATAAAGGCTATTATAAGGTTTCTGGCTTTACTATTCATAATTCAGATGAAAAAAGCTATGGAAAAACCAGTTTTACTCAATTTTTGGAACTTTCTTTAAATACCGGCGCTATATGGGCTATGCAGCTGGCGGGACAGGAAAATTTTCATCAATATTTACAAAATTACGGATTTGGGGAAAAAACAGGTATAGAGCTTTCCGCAGAAACAAAAGGCGATATTTCCAACCTTGATTTTAATCGGGAGGTTAATTATGTCACCGCTTCTTTTGGTCAAGGGATTTCTGTAACCCCAATTCAATTAGTAAGCGCATTTTCCGCTATTGTAAATGACGGAAATTTAATGAAACCTCAAATAGTGGAAAAGTTTATATATTCGGATCAAAAAGAAGAAATAGTAGAGCCTCAAGTTGTAAGAAGGGTTATAAGGCCGGATACTTCTCAAAAAATGCGGGCCATACTTATTTCCGTTGTTAAAAACGGTTGGGGCAAGAAAGCTCAAGTTCCTGGTTATTTAATTGGAGGTAAAACCGGAACCGCGCAAGTCCCAAACAAGGAAGAGGAGGGCTACAGCGATGACACAATTCATAGTTTTGTTAGTTTTGCAATGACCGATCAGGTCGAGTTTGTAACCTTAGTCAAGCTGGATAATGTTTCACAGGTCAGGTTTGCCTCTGATTCTTCAGCTTTAATTACTGGAAAACTAAACCGTTTTTTATTGGATCATTATAATATTTTCCCTACCGAAGAAATTGACGAGGAGGAATTAAAGAAATTCAATGAATTAATGGAATTAAAACAGGATGATATTAAAAGAATTGAGCAGGAAAATCAGCAAGGAGCTGAGGGCATGTCTTCTTTAGAGAGCTAATCCTTTATCTTGCATTTTAATTTTTCTTATATATAATAAAAATTAATGAGATGATTGCCACAAATAAAAAGTGGTAAATTTTTATTTATCAAATTATGCATGTTTCTCTTTCAGCTCAAGAAGTTATAAATATAGGCGGATTCTCAATCACCAACACATTGATTACTACCTGGGTGGTAATGACTCTTATCGTGCTTATTTCCTACCTTGGAACCAAAAACATGCACTCTGTTCCCAAGGGATTGCAAAATTTACTAGAGCTTAGTATTGAGAAGTTATTTAATTTTTTTAATTCGGTTTGGGAAAACAGGGAACAGACAAAAAAATATTTTTCCCTGCTGGCCACTTTTTTTATTTTTATAATTGTAGCTAATTGGCTTGGGTTGTTAATAGAGGCAATTCCGGGAATAAAATATATAGGTTTTTTTAAAAATCAAAACGGTCATGAAGCTTTTGTGCCTTTATTTAGAAGCGTAAACTCCGATTTAAACGCCACTTTGAGTTGGGCGATAATTTCGGTTTTTTTGGTGCAGGTTTTTGGTATAACCAGTTTAGGAGTGATTAAATATGGCTCCAAGTTTTTTAATTTTCAAAGCCCCATATATTTTTTTGTCGGGATTTTGGAATTTATTAGTGAATTTGCAAAAGTTGTTTCCTTTAGCTTTAGGTTATTCGGCAATATTTTTGCCGGAGAGGTTTTACTGGTAGTAGTTGCCGCTATTGCGCCTTTGATTGCCCCGATTCCTTTTTATGGCTTGGAGATTTTTGTAGGATTTGTTCAGGCTTTGGTTTTTACCATGCTTACCTTGGTATTTATTAAGATGGCTGTAACGGTTGCTCATCACTAAATTAAAATAGGAGTCTGTGAAAAATAATAAATCAGTTGTTTGATTTTTTTAATAAAAATTTCTTGAAGTCGCCTTATTTTTCACAGATTCCTAATTTATAAGAATTAATAAAGTTAAAAATGGAAGAAACACAACATGCCGTAGAAGCGGGCATGCAATTAAAGGATATCGCCGCTGCTCTTGCCATTGGAATTGGAGGAGTTTCACCCTCTATCGCCATTGGTCTTTTAGCTGGTAAAGCCATGCAGGCTATAGGCAGAAATCCTGAAGCTGCTTCAAAAATTCAAAGCGCTATGATTTTAGCGGTGGCCTTTGCAGAAGCAATCGCGATTTACGCGCTTGTAGTAGCTTTGATTATCAAATTTGTTTAAAAGATTGGTTTTAGGCTTTGGACTGTTTAATTATTTAGACGGTCCGAGCTTATAACTAATTTATATTTTTTCTATGGAACTAATAGAAAAATTGGGTTTAAGTTGGAAGATAATTTTAGCCAATGTTGTGACTTTTTTTATTTTTCTTCTTTTACTTAGAAAGGTTTTGTATAGACCGGTTTTAAATATATTGGAAAAAAGAAGAAAAAAAATAGAAAAAAGCTTAAAGGAGGCGGATAAGATTTCGCAAAAACTTCAAAGAACTGAACAAAAAGTAAATAAAAGATTAACTCAGTCCAAGAAAGAGGCTATGGATATTATTGAACAAGCCAAAGATCAGGCTCAAAAAGAAAAACAGTTAATCAAAGAACAAGCTCAGGAACAGGCGGAGCAAATTAGAGAAAAAACCGCTAAAGAATTAAAAAAAGAAAAGCAAAACCTTGTTAATGAAGCTAAAAAAGAAATTGTTGAAATAGCGGTTCAATTAAGCGAAAAATTAATTAAAAGAAAGATAGAAAGCAAAGATTATGAAAAGCTAAACAAAGAATTTGTCGAGATTGTTAAAGATAATAAGTAATAAGTTGTTTTTATGGCTATTACCACCCAACAATATGCCAGCGCTTTTTGTCAGCTTGTCGAACAACAGGAGGTTGATATTGAAAAAGCGGTTAAATCTTTTTTGGAATTGTTAAAAAAACACAACAGATTGGCTGATTTGCAAAAAATATTGGAGGAAATTGAAAAATTTTATAAACAAAGCCAGGAGTATTCTCTAAATCTGGAACTGGAATATAGCGGGCAAGATATCAGTCAACAAGTTAAGGAAATTTTTCAAAAAAAATATCCTGATAAGAATATTTATATCCAAAGCAAGGAAAATCCTGATTTAATAGCGGGAATTAGCTTGAAATCCAATAATTTTTTAATAGATTCATCAATTAAAAAGTCGCTTAATTTATTTTCCCAAAGAACAAAACATTCTTCTATATAAATCATTCATTTAAATTTTAATTTAATTTCAAGATGGCTTCAAAAAAGGATCAGATAATAGAATATTTAAAAAAAGAACTTTCCAGCTTCGAACCGTCAACCAAGAAAGAGCAAATTGGAAAGGTAATCGAAGTAGGGGATGGAATCGCTACGATTTCGGGGTTAAACCGGGTAATGAGTCAAGAGCTTTTGGATTTTGGTTCTGATGTTTACGGGGTGGCGTTAAATTTAAATCAGGATAGCATTGGCTGCGTTATATTGGGCGATTTTTCCAATATAAGTCAAGGCGATGTGGTTAAATCAACCGGTCGGATTTTGTCAGTTCCGGTCGGTGATCAGATGATCGGTAGGGTTATAAATCCGCTTGGTTTTGCTCTTGACGGCAAAGGACAGATTAAAAATCAAAAATTTTACCCTATTGAAAAAATTGCGCCCGGAGTTATGGCAAGAGAGTCTGTAAGCCAACCCTTGCAAACGGGTATTAAGGCAATCGACCTAATGATTCCTATTGGAAGAGGTCAAAGAGAGCTTATTATCGGTGACAGACAAACGGGAAAAACCGCTATTGCAGTTGATGCCATAATCAATCAAAAGGGTCAGGATTGTATTTGTATTTATGTGGTAATCGGTCAAAAAGAATCCAAAGTGGCCAGAATTGTAAACGAACTGGAAAAAAGAGGAGCTATGGAATATACAACCGTGGTTTTGGCCGGAGCTTCCGACCCGGCTTCCCTTTCCTTTATCGCTCCTTACAGCGGTTGTTCTATTGGCGAATATTTTATGGATCAGGGAAAAGATGTATTGGTGGTTTATGATGATTTAAGCAAGCATGCCTGGAGCTATCGTCAAGTTTCTCTTTTACTTAGAAGACCTCCGGGAAGAGAGGCTTATCCTGGAGATATTTTTTATCTTCATTCAAGATTGTTGGAGAGAGCCGCTAAATTAAACGAAAGAAATAAAGGCGGTTCTTTAACCGCTTTGCCGATTATTGAAACCCAGGCCGGAGATGTTTCCGCCTATATTCCGACTAATGTTATTTCCATTACTGACGGACAAATTTATTTGGAATCCGAATTATTTTATCAAGGTGTAAAACCTGCGGTCAATGTAGGTCTTTCGGTTTCCAGGGTGGGTTCGGCAGCCCAAACCAAAGCGGTGAAAAAAGTAGCTGGCAAGATGAGACTTGATCTGGCTCAGTTTAGGGAAATGGCTGCTTTTGCCGAGTTTTCTTCTGATTTGGATGAAAGAACTAAAAATTTAATTGAGAGAGGAAAAAGGTTAACCGAAATAATTAAACAAGATCAATATTCACCAATGGAAATGGCCCATCAAGTAATTTCCGTTTTTGCGATAAACGAGGGCTATTTTGATAAAATTAAAGTGGAAAAAATTAGAAAGTATGAGAAAAAATTAATAGATTATGCCAAAATAGAGCTTAAAGACGAGATTGAAAAAATTCAGGAAAAAGGAGAATTAAGCGATCAGATAATTGAAAAAATGAAAAAGTCGATTAAAGATTTTGTCGACAATCAGGTCGATAAAAAAGATATGGTTGAAAAAGAAGAAGAAAAACAGGAATTTTTTGAAAAAAAACTGGATAAAAAAGAAAAGAAAGAATAAAAGATTAAACAAACAAGTTAGATAATTAACACTAACCAATGTCAAACACCAAGCAGTTAAAAGCCAGACTAAAGTCGATTAAAAATACCAAGAAAATCACTAAAGCCATGGAAATGGTGGCTGCTTCCAAGATGAAAAAAGTAATTGATAGAGCGCTTAAAACCCGTGAATATACCCAAACCGCCTGGGAGATTTTAACCAAAATTTCCGAATCAGTGGAAACCCTGCACCCTCTTTTGAAAGTCAGGCCGGTAAAAAGAATTTGCTTGATTTTAATTACTTCTAACAAGGGGCTTTGTGGCGGGCTAAACACCCAACTTACCAAAAAGGTTTTAGCTAATATAGAGGATCCTTATTTTATGATGATCAATCGGACTCATGGCAAAAAGATACTTCCTAAAATCGATCCCAAAAAAGTGGATATTGAAATAATAGCGGTAGGCAAAAAAGGCCAGGAGGAAATGGTTAAGTTCAACAAAAATCTGATCGCTTCTTTTTTGGATTTAAACGATCGCTCCACCATAGAAGAAATTAACCCTATAGCCAAGATAGCCATAGATGGCTATATTAATAAAAAATACGATAAAGTGATTGTGGCCTATACAGATTTTATTTCAACAGTAGTTAATAAAGCCAGATTGCGTCAGGTTTTGCCCATTTCTCGAAAAGATCTGGAAAGACAACTGGAGGAATTGGGACGAGGAATTTCCGAAAAAGAAGAGATGGAGGAGCTAAAAAAAGAAGTTCAATCCCGATTTTATACTTTTGAACCAAATAAAGAGGAGATTCTGGCTATGATTTTACCAAAGGTGGTACAAAGTCAAGTTTATCAGTCTTTTTTGGAATCTCAGGCAGCTGAATTTTCGGCTCGAATGCTAACAATGAAAAATGCCACTGACACGGCTTCCGATATGATAGAAAATTTTGAATTTCAGTATAATCAGGCAAGACAGTCCGCGATCACTTCGGAATTAGCGGAAATAAGCGCGGGAATGGCGGTTCTTAACGATTAAAATTTTGGACCGGGCAGCTTAGAAAATTAAGAGTCCAGGCAATCAAGCAATAAGTTAAGTATCAGTCTTATAATAAATTTGTAATTAAAATATTTTTATGAATGGTAAAATTGTTCAAATAGTCGGCCCTGTGGTAGATGTGGGGTTTGAAAAAGAGCTTCCTGAAATTTTAAACGCTCTTGAAGTAGAAGGGGAGCAGAAGCTGGTTTTGGAAGTGCAGCAACATCTTGGGGCTAATCAGGTTAGAACCATTGCCATGGGCTCCACTGACGGTTTAAAAAGAGGTGCTAAAGTTAAAGACACTAAAAAACCCATCTCGGTTCCGGTTGGAGAAGAAACATTGGGTAGGATGTTTGATGTTTTGGGAGAACCCATTGATGAGAAAAAAGAGGTTTCTGGGAAAAAAACCCTTCCTATTCATCGCGATGCGCCTGAATTTATAAATCAGTCAACAGAGGTGGAGATTTTTGAAACCGGGATCAAAGTAATCGATTTGATTTGTCCTTTTATGAAAGGGGGAAAGGTGGGGCTTTTTGGAGGAGCCGGAGTTGGAAAAACCGTGATTATTCAAGAATTGATTCATAATATTGCCTCGCAGCACGGAGGATTTTCCGTTTTTGCCGGGGTGGGAGAACGAACTCGAGAAGGGAATGATCTTTATTTTGAAATGAAAGAATCCGGGGTATTAAAAAACACCACTTTGGTTTTCGGTCAGATGAACGAACCACCCGGAGCTAGGGCCAGAGTAGGGCTGTCAGGTTTAACTATGGCGGAAAATTTTCGAGATCAAGGAGGAAAAGATGTTTTGTTTTTTATCGATAATATTTTTAGATTTACCCAGGCGGGTTCCGAGATGTCGGCATTACTTGGAAGAATTCCTTCGGCGGTAGGCTATCAACCAACACTGGCAGAGGAAATGGGTAAATTGCAGGAAAGAATTACTTCTACTAAAAAAGGATCCATTACCTCGATTCAAGCGGTTTATGTTCCAGCCGATGATATGACCGATCCGGCGCCGGCCACGACTTTTGCTCATCTTGATTCCACGGTATCCCTTTCCCGTTCGCTTTCCGAATTGGGAATTTATCCGGCTGTTGACCCGCTTGATTCCAATTCCACTATTTTGGATCCTCAGGTGGTTGGAAAACAGCATTATCAAACTGCCAGAGAAGTTCAAAGAGTGCTTCAAAGATATAAAGATTTGCAGGATATAATCGCGATTTTGGGGATGGAGGAATTATCTGACGAGGATAAGGTAATAGTTAATCGGGCCAGAAAAATTCAAAAATTTTTATCGCAACCTTTCTTTGTAGCTGAGCAATTTACCGGAACTAAAGGAGTTTATGTCAAGATTGAAGACACGGTTAGGAGTTTTAAAGAAATCCTGGAAGGCCGGCATGACGAAAAAAACGAGCAGGATTTCTATATGAAAGGGGCCCTGTAATTTTTTTTAAAGTCAGGAGTTTTGTTTTTTACTTTTAAGGGACGATTTAAAGTAATTAACTCTAAATTATTAACCCTATTTTAATTTAAATTTAACTTGTTTTAAAAAAGGTTGATAATTTTTAGCACCGCCTAGAAAAAATTCTGTTTCAAGCAATCAGGCGCTTTAATTTTTCTATTGAATTTATAAATAATTTGGATATGAAAATCGGGATAATCTCAGATACTCACTCCAGTTTTAAAAACACCAGAAAAGCTGTCGAGATTTTAAACAACCATAACTTAAGAGAAGTTTTTCATTGCGGAGATTGGGACAGTCCGCAAGCTTTGGATGCTTTTGATGGGCTAAATTTTCCGGTTCAGGGAGTTTTGGGAAACTGTGATAGTTATTTGGAAAATTATAAAGAAAAATTGATTTTAAGCGGCAAAATTTATATTCAAGAAGGCCCCTTAGTTTTGGATTTAAAAGGCAAGCAAATCGCTATAGCCCATGGGGATAACGAATTTGTTTTACAAGAATTAATAGAATCTCAAAAATTTGATTTAGTTTTAACCGGTCATACTCATGAAGCTCGAATTGATAAGAGGGGTAAAACAAGGATTGTTAATCCGGGTCCTGTTTTGGGTTATGGGGGAGGACCTTTTAGAAAAAAGTCCATACCTACTTTAGCGATTTATGATTTTAATAAAGATAAAACCAAGGTTGTGGAAATTAAATAATTTATAAATAAGCACCAATTGTTTGAAATGCTTAATTCAAGGGAAAGAGTTTCAACAATTAATATTATCCATTAATTTCGAAAAATTAAGAAATGAAAAACTCCAGAGTTAAAAAAGATAGCCAGGGTCATAAATATGTAAGGAATATTTTAAAAGTAGATTTAATCGATCTGCATATTCATTTAGGAGGAGCCATGAGCCCTCATACGCTTTGGGAAATCGCTCATAGTCAAGGTATAAAGCTGCCGGTTAAAGATTATTGGGAATTTTTAAGTTTTTTAAAAAATGTTTATTCAATTAAAGATTATTTTCGGGTTTATGAGTGGACGGAGCGAATTCAGTCTAGCCCCAAAGCTATTGAACAAGGGATTTACAATGTTATTTCCAAAGAATACCGTTCTTCCAATGTAAATAAAATAGAATTAAGATTTAATCCGATGTTTCGTACCCGCGGAAATGAAATCGATATGGATCAAATAATTCACGCGGCTATTCGGGGAATGGAGCGGGCCATGCTGGATTATGATATGGAAGCGGGGTTAATTTTTTGTCTTGATCGAAGACTTAGTTTTGAATTAAATAAAATCATTATTGAAAAAGCCATTAAATACGCCAAAAGGGGAGTGGTGGGTGTGGACATTGCCGGGCCTGAAGAATTTAAGTTTGTTCAGGGCAAGGATTTTAGCGAATATAAAAAATTATTCAAGGAAAATGTTGGCGTACAAATAACCGAATTGAAATATTTGAATTTTGAGGATCAGGAATTTTTGGAAAAATATAAAAAGTTGTTTAATAAAGCCAGGAAAAAAGGTCTGGGAATTACTGTTCATACCGGAGAAATGAAAGGGAGCGGTGGCTCGAATTTAATTAAAGTGGTTAACGCCATAAAGCCTGATCGTATCGGTCATGGGATTAAGGCGGCTTTTAATCAAGAAGCTTTGAATTTACTCGTTGAAAACGACATAGTGTTGGAAATTTGTCCAACCAGTAATATTACTAACGGCACTGTTAAAGATTGGGGGGAAATGAAAAAAATTCTGCATTCTTTTATAAAAAACAAAGTCAAGTTTACCATTAATACGGATGCTCCTTATTTGGTTCAAACCGGTATGGCCGGCGAAATGAAAAAATTATGGGAAAAAAAAGTTTTAGATAAAAAGCAATTGCTGGCTTGTCTGGAAACCGCTAAGCAAGCCAGTTTTATTGAATGAATTTAGAAAAATGAAGATAAATTAATATAAAATATGGAAAAAGATAAATATGAAACTAACAGGCATGAACAAGATAGTTGTATTTATTACAGGAGAGAAGAATTAAACGAAAAAATGCAAGAGGGGGGGTGATATGGAAAGTCTTGTGATTTATAATGAGGCTCAACTTATATTAAAAGAAATTGCTAAAAGAGAACCAAAAATAGAACAAACTCGAAGATACCATGCTTTTATTGGTTCTTCTTATGGTGCCATAAAGATTTTAGATACTGAAGATGAATTTGTAAAAAAATTTATTGATGATTTTTTGGATCTGAATTGGGAAGAATTTAAGAATAAATATTATAGTTATACTTAGTTTTAAATTATTTTTTTCTTTTTATTTCAAACCCTTTTTTTCCTTTGTCGATCAACTCGTATCCCAAGTTTTTAATCTGTTTTCTTATTTGGTCAGCATTGGCGAAATTTTTGTTTTGCCTTTCAAGCTGTCTTTGTTCGGCCAGGGCAAGAATTTTTTTGGGGATTTCTTTTTTTTGAGAAAAATAGTTTAGATCCAAAATCGCCAATATCTTATCAAATTTTTTAATTAAAGTGATTATTTCTCGAAAATTAGCCAGATTGTCTTTGTCCATGGCAGAATTGGCTTTTTTAATTAAAGCCAGAAGTGATTTTAGCGCTTGGGGAGTGTTTAGATCATCTGCCATGGCTTTATCAAAATCTTTTTTGGTTTTTTCAGCATCAATTAAAAGATTTTGTTTTTTTTCTCTGGGATTGAATTTTAAAATTCTTAAATAGAATTGATTGATTTTTTCCCAATTTTTTTGGGCCTGCTCCATGGCTTTTAGGGTGAAATTAGCTTGACTTCGATAATGAGCGCCAAGTTTTAGGGTTCTGAAAGCCAAGGGGTGAAAACCCATTTCCTCAAGGCTTTTGTAGCGGTTGTCAGGAGTTTTGGAAATAGTAAAAATATTGCCTTTGGATTTGGACATTTTTTTAGAATTTATCAGGAAATGGCGGGTATGAATCCAGTAATTAACGAATTTTTTATCGCTGAAAGACTCGCTTTGGGCTATCTCACATTCGTGATGAGGAAAAATATTATCTTCCCCTCCGGTATGAATATCAATAGAATGGCCTAGATATTTAACGGCCATAGCGGTGCATTCTATATGCCATCCCGGAAAACCCCTCCCCCAAGGACTATCCCAAAAAAGAGTGTGTTTTTTATTTTTGCCTACTCTTTTAATCCAAAGAGCGAAATCAGCAGGGTCTTTTTTATTTTCATTTATTTCCACTCTGGCGCCGGAGCGGATTTTTTTTAAGGTGTTACCGGAAAGCTTTCCATAATCTTTAAATTTTTTAACACTGAAATAGACCCCGTCATCTGTTTGATAGCAATAACCCTTTTTTTCCAGCTCCTGAATAATTTTTATAATTTGAGGAATTTCCTGAGTGGGTCGCGGTTGAAAATGAGGCGGCTTTATATTTAGTTTTTTTTCATCGATTAAGAAAAAATTCAGATAATACTCCGCCAGCTCCAAAGGCGTTTTCTTTTCCCGCTTAGCCGCTTTTTCCATTTTGTCCTGTCCACTTACAGAAAGTTGTTCATCATCGCTAAAATGGCCTACATCGGTTATGTTTTTGATTTGTCGGATCTCAAAGCCAAAATATTCCAGAGTTCTTCTTAAAATGTCGGCGGTAAGATAAGACCACATATTACCAATAGAGGCATAATCGTAAACAGTGGGACCGCAGCTATACATTTTAACCTTCCCTTTTTCAATTGGTTTAAAAATTTCTTTTTTATTGGTTAAGGTGTTGTAGAGTTTTATGGGCATGATTTATAAAAAAATTTAGATGATTTTTGAAGCGGTTTTGGAAAATTTAGCAGCTTTGCAATAATTCGAGCTGCAATAATCGGGATTGTTTTTAGCTTCTTAAAACCATTTCATAATTTTTAAAATAAGTAAAGTAAAAAGCATAAAACCAATGGTTACCATTAAAACCTGCCAAAATTCGAGCAACGGTAAATCCATATTTATTCCAAACAATCCGGTTATTAAAGTTCCGGGCAAAAAAATAATGGAAAAAACGGTCAAAATTTTCATAGTCTCGTTAAGTTTGTGAGAAAAAAGAGAATCGTTGGTGGCTTCCAGCGAATCTATCATTTCCTTTTGATTTTCCAAAACATTCCAAACCCGGATATGAGCTCCCACAATATCGTTGACTCTGGCCTTGGTATCTATATTTGGAGAAAGAATGTTTTGGGATAAGGATTTTAAAATAGAACCTTGAGGTTTAATGGATTTCCTGAAATTCAAAATGTCTCTTTTGACAAGGGAAATTTCTTTTACCATTTCTCTTTCGTTGCCCAAAAAAATTTGCTTTTCAATTTCTTCCAGTTTGTCTGTTATGTGATCCAGCTTTGGAAAGCAGGAATTTAGCATAACTTCAATAATTTGCAAAAGAAGAATTGAGGTATTTTTAGGAATTTTGGCGGTTTCATTACCCTGTTCCTTTCTGATTTGTTCAAAAAAATGAAAAAGCGGATGTTGATAGTGGGAACAGCTGGTTGCCAGAAACTCTTGATTAAATAAAATATCGATTTCTCCGATTTTAGGGATTCTGGTTTTTTCATTAAAAAGGGGAAAGTGCAGCACCATAAAAATGTAATCATTATAGCGGACTACTCTGGGGCGATAAGTAGGGGAGTTAAATTCTCCCAAAACCACAGGGTGAGGATTGAAAATTTTTTGGATGGCGCTTAAATCGTCTTTGTCCGGATTTTCAAAATAAAGCCAGTTGAAATTTTTTGTTTTGATTGATTTCATAGAGTTTATTTTTTGTATTTACTTTGATTATTGTTCATTAATATAGCAAAAACCGGCAATTTAAACCAGAGCAGCTCCTTTTATTTAGGTGCCGCCCGTAATTTTAAAACCTAACTGTTTAGTAAAAAAAATATTTGGTTGGAAAATTTTGCTTTTAATTTTGTAATTGGCGTTTATTGATTTATTCAATTACAATCGGATCTCCCAAAAATTTAGATTTGGAATCGAATAAAACATCAAAAAAAGCTTTTACTTGAGCAAGTTTTTCTCTGATTCGATAACTTCTCATGTACTGGTACTGTCTTTTATCAGCGCAATAGCCCAAAGCGTCCAATCTTAGGTCCTGGCTAATATAGAGAGCTCTTGGCAGATGAAATTTTTGACTTACTATTATTATGGATTTGACTTTAAAAATGTGAACTGCCCGATATAGGCTATCATAAGTATCAAAACCGGCATAATCCAAATAAACATCCTGCGAGGGGATTCCTTTTTCTATCAAGTATTTTTCAGCGGCTTTTGTTTCATTATAATTTATCCGGCTGTTGTCCGCGCTGATCAATATTTTATCCACTTTATCGTTTTGATAAAGTTCGATAGCGGACCTTACCCGGTCCAGGTAAATGTCGCTCATTCGGCCGTCTTTTCTAACAAGAGCTCCCAGAATCAAAGCGGTTTGTTTTTTTTCCAATTTATTTAAATCGCAAAAAATTTGATCTTTGGTTTTAAACTGAATTACAAGATGTAAAATTACTGTAAAAACAATAACAGCTCCAGCTAAAACCAGACTGTATTTAAAAAGTTTTTTAAATATGCGAACGAACAAATTCGATGCCATAATTTTTTAAAAATTATATTACCCGCCGCTATTTCATTTGGACTGTTCGATGGTTTTATCGATTAAGCCGTATTTTTGAGCTTCTTTGGAAGTCATATAAAAATCCCGGTCAGTATCTTTTTCAATGGTGGTTATTTTTTGGCCGGTTTTTTTAGCCAAAATCTCGTTTAGTCTTTTTTTGGTTTTTAAAATATGTTTGGCGGAAATTTCAATATCGGCCGCTTGACCTTCAGCTCCTCCCATTACTTGATGTAGCATCATTTCGGAATTGGGAAGCGCGAATCTCTTACCCTTGGCTCCGCTGGCTAAAAGCACCGCTCCCATACTGGCCGCTAATCCAACGCAAATCGTCGAAACATCGCATTTAACATATTGCATGGTATCATAAACCGCAAGACCGGCGGTGACGCTTCCACCGGGAGAATTAATGTAGATTTTAATATCCGCATCTTTATTTTGACTTTCCAAAAAAAGCAGCTGGGCGATAATTATATTAGCGGTAGTATCAGTTACCGGACCGCCTAAAAAAATAATCCTTTCTTTTAAAAGTCTGGAATAAATATCGTAAGCCCTTTCTCCGTATTGGGATTTTTCGATTACTGTTGGTATTAAATTCATTTGATTAAGTTATAAGTTATTTTAAAATCTCACAATCAGTCTTTGACTCCTAATATTTTAGTTTTAAGCCAATCAACGGCTTTTTCGTTTATCGCCAGGTTTTTGGCGTATTGATTCAGTTCTTCCCGGCTGGATTTTTCGCTGATTTGAGGATCATGTATTTTGAGAGCTTCTTTTTTTTGCTTGATTTGTTCTTTATCTATTTTAAAATTTTCCCTATCAGCAATTTCTCTAAAAGCTAAAATTGAGGTGATTCTTTTTTCAGCTTCCTTATCCCAGGAGTTTAAAATTTCTTTTTTTGTTTGATTAATTTGTTTTAAGTAGCTATCAATATCGAGTCCCATTTTTTGGACATTAGCTTCCAATTCCTGAAACATTTTTTCTTTTTCCTCTTCAATTAAAACTTCAGGAATTTCTATTTTGGAAGATTGAACGATTTTGTCCATTAATTCGTCTAATTTTTCACTGATCATTTTATTCTCCTTTTCTTTTTTAAGATTTTGTTTAATGTTTTTTTTCATTTCCGCGACATTTTTAAATTTACCAATTGTTTTGGCGAATTCATCGTCTAGTTTCGGCAAATCCTGTTTTTGAACCAATTTCATTTTAACCTTAAATTCGCCTTTTTTTCCTTGGAGATTTGAATCATGATATTTTTTGGGAAAAGTTAGGGAAAATGTTTTTTCTTCCCCGGCTTTCATACCATAAAGCTTTTTTTCAAATTCCGGAAGAAAACGGTTTTGTTTGTCGCCCAAAACCAAAGGATGGTTGGTACTGGAGCCGCCTTCGTAGGGAGCGCCTCCCATAAATAATTGAAAGTCGATTTCCACTCGGTCGTTCTTTTTGGCTTCTCTGTTTACGGTGATTAATTTGGCCCTCATTTTTCTGATTCGGTCGATCGTTTTGTTTATTTCTTTTTCTTGGACTTTGATTTGTCTCAAATCAGGCTTTTGGATTTTTAAGCTTTTAATATCACAAAGCTCCAGTTTAGGAAAAATTGAAGCAATCGCTTTAAAACTAAAGTCCTGATTTGGCTTGATTGGTTTTAAATCGATTTTTGGGGCGCCGATTACTGGAATTTCCTTTTCAATTATTGTGTTGACATATTCTTCCTTTACGGCTCTTTCCACTGCTTCTTGAATAATGGTTTGCCTGCCTATTAGTTTTTCGATCTTTTCCGCCGGTGCTTTGCCCGGTCGAAACCCGGGAATTGATTTTTTCTTTCCATATTCTTGAACAACTTTTTCAATATATTTTTCAATCAATTTCCAGGGTAAAGTTATTTCAATTTCAATTTGGGATTTGGGTAGATTTTTGGTTTTAACTTGTTTTTCCATAAGTCGGATTAATGATTTTTAAAGTTTGGAATTAATATTTTGAGATTCTTTAGCATATTTTACTGTAAAATTGTAAAGGCGTAATTTTTAAAAATGTTATTTTAATTTTTTCATAAATTCCGGAACGATCTGTTTTTTTCGAGAAACAATTCCTTTTAAAAACATTTTCTGATTTTGAATCGGCTTGCCAAACACTTTTTTAGCGACTTTTTCTTCGGCTTCCTCAACTAAGATAATCTCGCTATTATTTTTAATTATATCAACTATGGCAAAAAAGATTAAATCGAGATTTTGTTTTTTCTTGTATTCTTTAAGGGCTTGTTTGATTTGATCTTCCATTTGTAGAGCTTTTTTGGGGTCAACTGTTTCAAAAACGCCTATCCCGGTTTTGTATCCGGAAAAATCAAATTCTTTGTAATCAGTTCTGATAATCTCTTTGGCGCTTGTCCCCGTTAGATCCGACTTTGCTTTAAACATATTTTTAGCCAGATCCGAAATATTTAGTGCGCTGATTCGGGATAGTTCTTTGGCAATTTTTTGGTCTTGTTTGGTAGTGGTGGGAGAGCTGAATTTTAAAGTGTCGGAAATTATTCCGGCCAAAAGCATCCCCGCTGTTTTTTTGTCGATTTTTATTTTTTCATCTTTGTACATTTTATAAACAATAGAAGAAGAACTGCCAAGCGGTTCAACTCTAAAAATAATCGGATAATCTTTTTGAATTTTGATATCCAGTTTGTGATGATCCACCAAACCTTCAATTTCGACTTTATCCAAATCAATAGGGGATTGGCCCGATTCGTTAAAATCAACCAAAAAAACGGATTTTATTTTTTCAGGATTGAGTCTGGAGGGTTTTTGAATTTTTAATTTATTGAAAACAAACCGGGTTTCTTTATTAGGGTTATCACTGATTTTTACTTGAGTTTTTAAAGAGCCGGTTTTATTAAAAAGGTTATTCAAAGCCATACAGGCAAATGTTGCATCGGAATCTTGATTTTTATGGCCTATAATGGTA
>WJJL01000052.1 GCA_014729725.1 Candidatus Moraniibacteriota bacterium
TATAAGTTCTTTATCAGATGTAAAAACAATTCTAAAAGCTTCATTGAGTAAATCAAGCTCGTGCGACAAAGTATTTGATAAAACATGGACTGATTTATTATTGCCGACAATGGGTGCACAAAGACGGAGCAAAGATTTAGGTAATATTCCTCCGGGGTTAAAACCACTTATTGAAAAACATATTGCTGAGATTATGCAAAGATCAACAGAAACTGAAGGGATTGAAGTTGATGAAAATGAAATGGAAGAATTATTAAAACAAGGCAGACCTCAAATTTATGTGCCTGAAGAAAATATTGAAATTGAAGATTCTCCAGAAATTAATGACAAACAAGCAGACGAACTGAACAAGATTCTTGAAGAACTATTCGGGAAAGATAGAGGGGATGTAGATACGCCAAAAATGAGTGCTGCTGAATGGGAAGAATTTTTTAAAAGAGGAGGTAAGATTAAATTAGGAAAAGGTGGTTCAGGACAGTCTAAAAGTAAAGACCCGGGAGTTGATTTTATAATCCCTCCTGAAATCTTACATAAATTATCAGAACCGACCAAACCCACTCCTAAAGGGAGTCAAGGTAAAGGTAGAGGAAATCAAGGTAGCCCGGGTAGGGGTAGGGGAAAAGGGAGTGGAAGAGGTATGCCTTACATTCCTGCAGGAATGGATTATGTTCCTGAAAGTGTAAAAAGAAATATTAAGAACTCAATTCAACAACTTAGAGAACAGCGGGAACAACAGGAAAAAATTGATAAAATTTTAGATAGGTGTCAATCTAAAGGATTAGATTCAAGAGAAGGCATAAAACAATGTATGCTTGACATAAATAAAGAAGTCCAGAATTTAATCAAAGAAGGATTTAATAAACGAAAATTAAGCAAAATAACTAATTTAAGTAATAAGACAGATAATTTAATAAAAAGAATTTCAAAAAAAATAAATCGGGAAACAAGCATACCAAATCAAGAAGCTATTAAGTTAAAAGGGTTCGTTAAACAGCTAACTGCATTAAAAGACAGCCTTAAAAAATCAATAGATCAAGAAGTTAAGGAAATGGACATTGTACCACGGTTTGGAGATTCTATTTCAGAGAGAAAATTTATTGAAAATTTTATGAAAGGAGGAGTAGGCGGTTGGGGTGCACCTCATTTTGTTGAAGCAATAACACAAAATGATTATTTTCAATCAAGAGTAAGGGAAGGTTTAAAATCGTTAAAAACCAGAAGAGGGCATAAAAGCACTGTGTCTGAAAGAGGCAAAATTTTAGCAGCAAGACACACAATAAGGCAAGGAATGAGGAAAGGTATGATCTCAGATTTGTTTTATAAGAAAAAACCTCCGAAACAAAAAGAAGATATTGTTTGGTTAGTTGATACTTCAGGGTCAATGGGCAATTCATACGCTTTTATAAAACCAATAGTTGATTCGATGGACCAGTTGGGGTTGAGACAAAGGTTCTTTTTAGGGACAGAAGAAAGTCTTGAAGTCAAACCCCATTCAAATTTTAAAGAGACTTTGGAAAGATTATCAACTCACGGGACACAGTTGTCTTTGGCGTACGATGAAATCAGACCAGAAGTAGGTAGCTGGAAGAACAAGACATTTATTTTGTATAGTGACATGGAAGATGCCGAACCTAAAAAATTTGAAGAAAAACTTAACGAGATTGTAAACGAAGGAGGTAAAGTCCTGATATTAAACAATGATAAGAATAATGAATGGGACAAAAAATATGTTGAAGCTGTTGCTTCAAGAGACCCAATTATTGAGTTCGAAAATGTAGATGATTATGAGACATTGATTAATACATTGAAAAAAGCGTCTCCGATTATAAAAAAATAAAATGAAATGCACACCCCAAGTCACAATATCACAACATTTACATGATGTAAATTGCAAATATGCAAGAATGATTGCATACGATTTCCAGTTGATAATCAACAATAAATTTAATAAAAAAACAGTTGGATTAACAGAAAAAAGCAAAGCTTCACATGACCCACTAACAATCAGGTTGAAAAATGTTGTGATAAAATGAAATGCGATGATAATTTTGGAAACTTAATAAAACACATTTCAGATGAAGACGGCACTTTAAGGAGTGCAAAAGCATGTTATATAATCAAAGAATTCAATCCGGATAATGCGACTGAACTGGCTGAGATTATATTGAATAATATAAACCGCAACTCAGACACAATTTATCATGCAAGAGTTCCAATGTTTTATAACAATAAAAAACTCGTAAAATATGTTGAAAGTTTTACAGCATCCAGATGGATAAATTACCATATTACTAAATTAGATACAATTGATTTGCCTGCGGACATGTGCAAATTATCTCCTAAATTTAAAAAAAGATATCCAGGAGATAAATGGCACGACGCAGTCAGAGAATTTGAATCAAGATTACATAAAGAGGGTGTATGGTAAGGAGAAAGGTATGGTATTATTAAAAATAAGTAAAAAAAACGTATGTGAGATCCATCCTAATATAGGTATAGGCAGATGTTTTTCAAAAAGAGAATGGA
>WJJL01000053.1 GCA_014729725.1 Candidatus Moraniibacteriota bacterium
TCCCCAAGTCGTTACCCCATTCGTGCAGGTCTGAATTTACCAGACAAGGAAATTCGCTACCTTAGAACGATTATAGTTATCGCTGACGTTCACTGGGGCTTCGGGGATTGGCGTTAACCGCTCCCGTTAACCTTCCAGCACCGGTCAGGGGTCAGCCCGTATACATCCCCTTACGGGTTAGCACGGACCTATGTTTTTGATAAACAGTCGCCTGGAGTCTTTAGCTGCGTCCAGCCCTATTTTTTGTCATTTTATTTCACTTATTCTTTTTAACAACACTTTTTTACTTTCTTCCTCCATAGGTGTTTTAATTTAATTCAATTCTCTTATATATCTGTGTTTTTATCATAATTTATATACAATCTAAACCAGTTATCATTTCCGTTTAATGCTCTTTATTGTTATTTATCTTCCCAGATTATCTTTTTTAACCGTCTAAATCTCCTCTTTAAGTCAATAGTTTCACCTATATAAAAAACATCTTTTACCTGTAAAATTTTAAATATATGAACATATTTTCCTAATTTTGGATTTTAATGACAAAAAATAGGACTGGAAGGCCTTATCGCGAACTTACGGCCGCTGTTTTGCCGAGTTCCTTAACGAGGGTTCTCCCGTTCGCCTTGGGCTACTCGCCCTGCTCACCTGTGTCGGTTTAGGTACGGATTAACCAAATTGTAATTTACCAAGCTTTTCCGGGCAATTGATTCGCCTAAGTCTGATCCACTTTCGCTTCACATCCCCCGCCGAGGCGGGACGTCAATCCATTAAGACGCTTAGACCACTCAATTGCGCACCTGATAAAAAAATCTAGTTAAGTCAAGGAATATTAACCTTGTGTCCATCGACTACGCCTTTCGGCCTCGCCTTAGGACCGACTAACCCTGGGCTGATTATCATCGCCCAGGAAACCTAGAGCTTTCGGCGGGAAGGAATCTCACCTTCCTTGCGGTTACTCATACCAACATTCTCTCTTCCATAATCTCCACCAAAACTCGCATTTTGGCTTCACAGTTTATGGAATGTTCTCCTACCTCCGGCCATGACAAGCATGGCCGGACCATGGTTTCGGTATCGTGTTTTAGCCCCGTTATATCTTTGGCGCAAGACGACTTGACTAGTGAGCTATTACGCACTCTTTAAAGGAATGGCTGCTTCTAAGCCAACCTCCTAGCTGTCTGGGAAGTCTCACATCCTTTTCCACTTAACACAAATTTAGGGACCTTAACCGATGGTCTGGGTTGTTTCCCTTTTGCACATGAAGCTTAGCCCCCACGCGCTGACTCTTGAAACTTGAACAATGGAATTCGGAGTTTGTTTGTGCGCCCTAGGAAAAATCCACGGACACTCATTCAGTGCTCTACCTCCAAAGCCAACTATTTCAAGGCTATACCTAGATATATTTCGGAGAAAACCAGCTATTGCCGAGTTCGATTAGAATTTCACCACTAACCACAGCTCATCCCAACGTGTTGAACGACATTTGGGTACGGACCTCCGCTGCCTGTTACAGCAACTTCATCCTGGCCATGGCTAGATCACTCGGTTTCGGGTCTAATCCCAGCGACCAAGAACTTATCTAAAAACTTACTTTTTCAACTATAAATTCAAAAAACTCTAAAATAAGCTTTTAGATAAGTTCAACGCCGCTTAAGACTCGCTTTCGCTATGGCTCCGCTGCCTAAACAGCTTAACCAAGCCACTGAGATTAAGTCGTTGGTTCGTTCTGCAAAAAGCACGCCATCATCCGCCGAAACGGACTCTGACTCCCTGTAAGCATATGGTTTCAGGAACTATTTCACTCCCCTTTCGGGGTACTTTTAACCTTTCCCTCACGGTACTGGTTCACTATCGGTCACAAAATGTATTTAGCCTTACCGGGTTAGTACCGGCAAATTCACTTGGAATTTCGCTGGTTCCAAGCTACTCAAGAAAAATAAACTCAGAGTGTATAATTGTTTTCGCCTACGGGGCTGTTACCCTTTTTAGCCAGCCTTTCCAGACGTGTTCGGCTAACAATTATATCTTTTTTTACTCTGCCAAGTTTAATTTTATAACAATTAAAAGCCTGGGATGTAATTCCTAAGCTTAAAAATCGTTATAAAAACTTGGATGTTATTTACTTATAACCCTCAGTTATATTAATTAGATGTTTTGTGTTTGAGGAAATTTTGTAGAAATTTTTAAACCCGCAAAAAACCTTATTGTTGTAATATTAAGGAATTAAGGAGTCCAAAATTTATCTAAAAATTTGCCAAACACAAAACACCTAAAAAACTGAGTTTGGGCTCTTCCCTGTTCGCTCGCCGCTACTTAGGGAATAACTGTTGTTCTCTTTTCCTCCGGTTACTAAGATGTTTCAATTCACCGGGTTTGCTTCCTGCATCTATGTATTCAATGCAGGATATCCAGCTATGCAAGCATAACTGGATGGGTTTCCCCATTCGGAAATCTCCGGATCAAAGCTTGCTTGACAGCTCCCCGAAGCTTTTCGCAGTCTGCTGCGTCCTTCATCGCCATTTTGTGCCAAGGCATCCACCATATGCCCTTTAACCGCAAAATTATTATGTTTTTAACTAGTTTGTAATGATTAAAAATCAAAAATACAAACTTTTGTTAATGCCATTTACCAACTAAAAATGATTCAATATTGTTGGGCCACTCCCAATCAAAAAACCAATTTAGTTATATTCCAAAAATTACCCTTGGTAATCTCTGGATTAAATTTTTAAAGTTCTTTTTGTGGCCTAAAAAGAAGCACTTTAATATGCTCCTATTTAGAAAACAAAATCAAAACGCCCTTAATCGTTTAATGTTTAAATAAAAATTGTTTGTTAGTTTAAGCTTTCAACTCTATTTATGAAAGTTTAAACTTTAAGCAAAGTTTTTTTGTTTTAATTCAAGTTTAAATTATAGCAATTTTTTTTATAGAGTCAAATTTTATTTTAAATCAACGCCAAAGCCTTGTTAATTCTTTGAATTGATTTTTCCTTACCCAATACCCAAACGCACTCAAAAGGACTAACGCTTTGCTTTTTACCGGTCAAAGCCACTCGAAGCGGCCACAAAAACTCCCCGCGGTTTTCACCCGCAACTTCAAGTAAAATTTCGGTAATTTTCTCTAAATTCTTCCTATCCGATGAAAAATATTTTTTATCGATTTTTTCAATCACTTCTTTGGCTTTTTGCAGATTTTGTTTAATTTCATCATCAGTCATTTTTTTCCATCCAAGCAAATTTTTTTCAAATTTTTCCAAATCATAAATCAAATAGTCGATATCCAAAAAAACATCACCTAATTTGCTTATCCTCTCCTTTTGAATTAGGGCGATCTTAGCGGCCTTTTCATAATCAAGCTTAAGATTTTCCAAAAAGTTTTGATTTTTTAAAATCTTTAGATATTCTTTGTCCTCTAATTGTTTAATATAATAATTAGAAAACCAATCCAGTCTTTTATAATCAAATCTCGCTCCGGCTTTATTTAATTTTTTTTCATCAAACCGCTCTTCCAAATCTTTCAAGCTAAAAATTTCCTCTGTTGTTTTGGGATTCCAGCCAAGTAACGCAATATAATTTAAAATCGCTTCCGGCAGATAGCCTTTTTTATAAAAATCTCGAACCGAAACATCACCATCCCGTTTGCTCAATTTTTTGCCATTCAAATTCAAAAGCTGCGGCAAATGACCAAATTTCGGCATTTTATCCTTCCAACCTAAAAGCTCCCACAAAATAATATGTTTAGCTGTTGAAGGCAGCCACTCTTCGCCTCTAAAAACATGGGGTATCTCCATTTCATAATCGTCCACTACCACTGCCAAATGATAAGTCGGGAACCCGTCAGATTTAATTAGAACTTGATCGTCAATTAACTTGTTCTGAAAAAGACATGGCCCTCTCACCATATCATCGAAACTGGTAAAACCTTCGTTCTTATTCTCCGAAACCGCCACCTTGGCACCAAAATCTCTTTCTCTGGGGATTTTTAATCTTATAACATGCTTCTGACCTCTTTTAAGTCTTGTTTTGACCTGTTCATCGCTCAATTTATAGCACTCTCGATCATACATCGGCGCTTCGCCTTGCTTCTGCTGTTGCTTTCTCATCTCATTAAGCCTTTCACTGGAACAAAAACAATAATAAGCATCACCTTGATTCACCAATTGCTTAGCATATTTTTGATAAATCTTTAACCTTTTGGACTGAACATAAGGCCCCTTCTCGCCTTTTTCAACAATCTCCCCTTTTTCATCCACTCCAATAACTCCTTCGTCAATTTTAAGCCCGGCCCAGTTAAGGGAGTCAATGATGTCCTTGACCGAATCTTTAACCAATCTTTCTTGATCAGTGTCTTCTAAACGCAAAATAAACTGGCCGTCATATTTTTTGGCAAACAAATAATTAGTCAAAGCGCTGCGAAGCCCTCCGATATGTAAAAATCCGGTCGGAGACGGGGCAAATCTGGTTCTAATCTGAGTATTTCGAGTCATGTTTCTAAAATTAAATTATTCTTTATTTAAAATATTGATGTAAATCAGGATTAATTTCTTCTAATGGAACATGAAAAGGACGAATCGGTCTAAATCCAATTGGCGATCCTGCTTGATCCACATTTAATTTCAAGGGTGTTTCGTCTAAGAAAGGCCTTTTCCCTGAAGCTTTTTTACAAAATTCCAATACTTCATTTTCTATCCTTTTTAAAAAATTTATCCATCCCTCACCCGAGGGAAAATAAATAAGCGCTCTATCAAGCTTGCTTTCTTGTATTTTATCTTGATAATAACCTAATGGAATAAATACATATTTAAACCTAACACTGTTTCTAAATCCTCTGTTTATTTTTTCTGACTCTCCTTCTAAATAAACATTGATTAAAAATTCAATCTCTCTATTTTCTTTATTCTTTAAAAATAAAGGTCTGAAAAAATTATGTGATCTATGATATGTCTTTGATTTATCCCTTAAAGAAGCCTCGAAACCGGGACAAACTAAGGTTTCGGTTGATTTTAAACATTTTTTCTTAATATGAAAATTATCAGAAAAAGCTGAGATATCCTCTTGTTTAATTTCGTTATTTAAATCCCAATGTCTTGAATGAACAAACCTACCTGAAAAATTTGAATTTGAAATAAACCCTCCTTCTCCCTTACAATCAATAAAAATACCCTTGAAATCGCAATCATCGATTTTAAAAAAAAGACATTTTTCATAGACACCATCAAAAGAGACATTTTTATTATTTTCAAAAGTACAATTAATAAAATGGCCTTTAAAAATTTTATCCTTTTCCTCAAAATAAATCTCTTTTTTTTTCGACTTTTCTGGCAAATTTGGCGAATCAGAAAATTCAAATGAATTATCCATTATTAAATTATTAAGTACAAAAATTCTAAAAGTGACACATCCCTGATAATTTACTAATTTATTTTATGGTCTTAAGAA